>NZ_JACJEO010000008.1:0-9888 GCF_014164115.1 Pseudoalteromonas sp. SG45-2 | reverse complement strand
TTAAGCGTGCCGTTTCATTCTTATTTATCTCAGTGGTTGCGGGAGCCTGAACTTATAAAAGGTGAACCGACGACCTTCGGGTTATGAGCCAAAATATACACACTAAATTTTAGACATAAAAAAACGCGCTTTAAGCGTGCCGTTTCATTCTTATTTATTTCAGTGGTTGCGGGAGCCGGATTTGAACCGACGACCTTCGGGTTATGAGCCCGACGAGCTACCAGACTGCTCCATCCCGCGCCTGAAATTTGTAGACTTATTTAAAGTTGCTTACATTACAACTTGGCTTCCAATTAAAGAATTGGTTGCGGGAGCCGGATTTGAACCGACGACCTTCGGGTTATGAGCCCGACGAGCTACCAGACTGCTCCATCCCGCGCCTGTATATTTTAAGTCTATCGACTACTTTATTTTATCTCTTAAGTTAGAGTTTACAGTAACCTCAATCCCTAAGGAAATTGGTTGCGGGAGCCGGATTTGAACCGACGACCTTCGGGTTATGAGCCCGACGAGCTACCAGACTGCTCCATCCCGCGCCTGTAATTTCTTTAAAGCATTTTCGTAATATTTACTTGCCTGCCTTGAAGAGAGCGCTACTATATAGGAATAAACATTTAATGCAAGACCTAAACTAATTAAAGTTGTTCAACCGAACAAAAAGCAATCAAATTACTACTCTGCGATCAATCTTTGATGTGGATTAATCATTTTTTGCCATTCCCAGTCGGGATGTCCCATCACTATAAAGTCAGGGTTCTCAGTACTCTCTCGTTGGTTGTACGTTAGCGGATTAAATTCTGCATCCGTAATACAACCACCGGCTTCTTCAACAATAACTTGTGAAGCACCTGTATCCCACTCTCCCGTTGGACCAATTCTTAAAAAACAATCTGCTTTGCCCTCTGCAACAGTACAGGCTTTTAAAGAACACGAACCAATAGCAATCGTTGTAAACTGACTATTTAAATACTGACTCACCGCTTCTATTTTTTGGCGGCGGCTCACTGCAAGCGTCAAGCTCTCTGGCGGCGCTACAGATATTTGCTTATCAATTGAGTTTTCACGTTTAAAGGCACCATTTTTAGCAGTAGCAAAATAAGTCACACCTTTTGCAGGCCAATGAATAACGCCAAGCACAGGGTGATTATTTTCAATCAATGCAATGTTTACTGCAAAGTCGCCACTTTCTAAAATAAATTCGCCTGTACCATCCATCGGATCGAGCAACCAATAACGCTGCCAATCTTGTCTGTCGGCGAGTGCTGGTATAGGTGTTTCTTCCGACATAATTGGGATATCGGGTGCAAGTGCTTTTAATCCAGCAACAAGTACGTCATTTGCTGCTAGATCAGCTTTGGTAACAGGCGTATTATCTGATTTCTCTTGTTGGCCAATATCGCCTTTTTTATAAATGGCCATAATTGCATCGCCAGCACGCTCAGCTAATTCAATGCACGGTTCGATTAATTTATTCATCGGCAGCTCCAGACGCTAAATACTTATCTAATAATAGCAAAGCTGCAACACTGCGTGCTTCGGTAAAATCTTCTTGGTCTAATAATGACTGCCACTGAGTTAATGGCCACTTAACAACAACTAGCGGCTCTGGTTCGTCACCAATAAGGGTTTGAGGGTATAATTGCTTAGCAAATAAAATATGCATTGTGGCATTAAAGTAACTCGGCGCCATTGTTACTGTTCTTAATGGTTTAAAATACTCAGCGCCAAAGCCAATTTCTTCTTTAAGTTCTCTGTTAGCAGCTTGCTCTGGGGTTTCGCCCGGATCAATTAAGCCTTTAGGAAAACCTAACTGGTAATTGTTTGTACCCGCACAGTATTCACGTACAAGTAGTAACTCATTATCTGCACTTAACGGAACAATCATCACTGCTCCCCGGCCACCGCCGCGAATTCGCTCATACTGGCGCTCTTCGTTATTAGAAAACTTTAACTCTAAAGACTCCACAGTAAACAGGCGACTTTTAGCAACAACATTGTTACTGAGGATTTGTGGTGGTGTTGGGTGCTTTTTCTGTGTCATTGGCGTTAATTTGCTATCATGGCAGTTAGTTCAATAATAAACCTTATAAGTTGAAATTCCTATGTTAAATTGGTCAAAAATCGATACCGTTTTGCTCGACATGGATGGAACATTACTCGATTTACATTACGACAGTCATTTTTGGCTTAACGTTATCCCTGCGCAACACGCATTAGCTAGAGGCATTAGCCTAGATGCAGCTAAAGCAGATATTTTAAAACGCTATCAAGCTGTGAGCGGTCAAATACAGTGGTATTGTTTAGATTATTGGGAGCAGCAATTAAACTTGCCTATAATGGAGCTTAAACGAGAGTCTCAGCATTTAATTAAAATGCGCGAAGACGTACCTCATTTTTTAACCGAGCTTAAAAAAGCAGGCAAAGAGTTAATTTTACTTACCAACGCCCACCCTGAGAGTGTCATGCTGAAATTTGAGCATACAGCGATTGATAACTACCTAGATGGTGTAGTGTCTACTCATGAATATGGAGTAAGTAAAGAGCAGCAAAGTTTGTGGCACCAAGTACAAAAAGACTTAGGGTTTAATAAGCAGCGCACTTTGTTTGTAGATGACAGTGTGCCGGTATTAAATGCCGCACGAGAATACGGCATCGAGCACTTACTTGCAGTTGCTAACCCTGATAGCCAACAACCACATAACGAAATAGCCGATTACCTGAGTGTTACCGACTATCGTAAGATTATTTAACTCAGTTTACGTGGGCTAGATTTTTGGGTAACGCGCTTCAAGGCCTTGGTACACTAACTTTGCAAAATCTGCATGTTCTGTATCAAGGCTTTTAACTACTTCAACTAAATGCTCGTTATCTTCTTGCCCGTTCCACTCTTTAATGTAGCTACCGTCTTTGTAGCCATGATCTTGACGGAAAAAGTTTAAAGTGTTTTTACCTACGTAGCCGCGATATAAATCATCAATATCCATACCCATTTGCGCCATACAGCCGGCAAAGGCAGCGGCATTAAACGTTTTATCTGCAACGGCGGAAGCCGCTAATATTTCTAGCGTTTGTTTAAAGTCATCCGCTTGTTGAGCATTACTAAGCTCAGCTTCAAGTTGCTTTGCTAAGTCTTCGTAGCTAGTTTTGCCGTCAATTCTAAGCGATAGACCAAAATGAAAAATATCAACCAACTCTAAAATAACTTGTTCAGTATCTGGTGTTTGTTTTTTCCACCATTTCCAACCATGATGATCCAGCATTTCAGCGCACTCAACCCAAATAGCGCGGTACCATTCGAATCCTTGAGTAAACCATTGCTCATGTACTTTAGTGTTCATGGCGTTTTGCATTTCTAGCATAACTACTAGCTTGTTTAAATTGGCAGACATATTCATTCCTGTCGTTTTTGATTAGTGTAATAGTACCGATAAAGGAAGCTTAACGCATCAGCACTATCTTAATATGTAGTTTACTTTGAGCCGCTAAATTCAGCCCATGAATCAATTAAATCAATGAAATCTTCAAAGCCACAACCACTACTTAAACCATTTTCTTCAAGCGCTAAATCGTCATCTTGATACGCTATTAGGTCTTCACAGTCTTGATGAAGCGCATGGGCTTCAAATAGTGCTTCGTCTTTGGTTAATATTAAATCTATTTCTTGGCCTTTTAGCGTTAGCGGCTCATAGCTTGAACTCACCGATGCAATAAGCGCTTGAACCATAGCTACTTTGTCTTTGCCTATTTCTTCGTTTAGCCAGCGACCAATAGTAGCGTGTTCACTACTTATTTTAATACGTAGCCCACTAATAGGGTCGCGAATAAATTGATATTCCATAGGATTTGCCTGTAAATCTTTAATTGCGTAATTATATACGTAAACGCCCGCAAACCACAGGACATATAAAGTAAAATAGCGCCACAAGGGCGCTATTTTATTCAACTTTAAAGCAGTTAACTTCGCGATCTATAACGCGCTGCGTCAATAATCGACCATAAGTAAATAATAGGCACTAGTACAAAACCTACAAGCACATAAATTAGTGCGTAACTTATTATAATAGCGAGTGCAAAAAATATAGCCGCTAAAATACGCCCTTGCACTAACTGCCCTAAACCAGGAAAAAATATATTACATAATGCTGCGATTACGTTACCGCCAGAACCTTGATCTGCCATACTAACCTCTGTATTTATTTGATTTTATAATTATTTACTTACACACTCTATGCCAATTTATTAAAGCTTACAAATCAAATAGTTAAATTAGTCTAGATTTAGAGAGTTAGTAAATTTTGCTAACTTTAGGTCAAATTAGCAATTTTTATTGTGCGTTTACGCTTTTTTGTTTGTTCAAAAAATTATCAAGTTACTCGTTTTTAAGGCTATTTTATAAATAGCTGTTTATAAAAACAGTATTTTATTTAGCCTAACAAAAACACCTGTTATACTGCCCACAATATTGATTAAAAAGGCGTAACGATGGACGTTTCACAATTACTCGATGGCTTAAATGACAAACAACGCGATGCCGTTGCAGCCCCACTACAAAACATGCTGGTATTAGCAGGTGCTGGGTCTGGTAAAACACGAGTGTTAGTTCATCGTATTGCGTGGCTTATGCAAGTTGAGCAAGCATCTGCTTACAGTATTTTTGCCGTAACCTTTACTAATAAAGCGGCTAAAGAAATGCGCAGCCGCGTTGAAGAAACACTAAAAGCCCCTGTAGGTGGTATGTGGATTGGTACGTTCCATGGTTTGTCGCATCGTATTTTACGTGCTCATCACCGTGAAGCTAACTTACCAGAAGCCTTTCAAATTTTAGACTCTGACGATCAACTTCGGATGATCAAGCGCTTATTAAAATCGATGAATATCGATGATAAAAAATGGCCCGCCAAACAATTTGGCTGGTACATCAGCGCTAAAAAAGATGAAGCACTTCGCCCTAAAGATATTCAAGCATACGATATTAACGAGCAAATGATGCTGCGTGTTTACGCCGCCTACCAAGAGGCCTGTGATAGAGCAGGCCTAGTAGATTTTGCCGAAATATTACTACGCAGCTACGAAGTGTTAAAAAATAACCCAACGTTACTGCGTCATTATCAGCAACGCTTTGCACATATGCTCGTAGACGAGTTCCAAGATACAAATACCATTCAATATGCTTGGTTAAAGTTACTTGCAGGCGATACAAGCAGTATCATGATTGTAGGCGACGATGACCAAAGTATTTACGGTTGGCGCGGTGCTAAAATCGAAAATATTAAACGATTTTTAACTGACTTTAGCGCAGAAACCATTCGTCTTGAACAAAACTACCGTTCAACAGCAACTATTTTGAAAGCGTCTAATGCATTAATTCAAAATAACTCAGAGCGTATGGGTAAAAGCTTATGGACCGACGGTAACGATGGCGAGCCAATTTCTATTTATGCGGCATTTAATGAGTTAGACGAAGCACGCTTTGTAAGTAGCAAACTACGAAGCTGGTTAAATGCAGGTAATGCCCTACAAGATGCCGCAATTTTATACCGTAGTAACGCGCAATCTCGTGTACTCGAGGAGGCCATGCTGCAAGAAGGCTTAAAATACCGTATTTATGGGGGTATGCGATTCTTCGAACGACAAGAAATTAAAGATGCGTTGTCGTACTTACGCCTAGTAGGTAATCGTCAAGACGATGCCGCGTTTGAGCGTGTAATTAATACGCCAGCACGCGGTATTGGCGATAAAACATTGAGCCATATACGCGATTGTGCACGAGCAGAATCGTTACCGCTTTGGTATGCCGCAAAAGCAATTGTAGAACAACAGCATTTATCTGGTCGTGCTTCTGGTGCAGTAAGTAAGTTTGTAGAACTCGTTGAACAAATAGAAGATAAAATTAGCGACCTAACTTTGCATGAGCAAGCCAAGTACACAATTCAAACCTCAGGCTTGATGGCAATGTACCAAGCCGAAAAAGGTGAAAAAGGCCGTGCTCGCGTAGAAAACTTAGAAGAGCTAATTAGCGCTTGTGATCAGTATGAGCTGCCTGAAGACGAAGAGTACAGCTCACCTTTACAAGGCTTTTTAGCCCATACGTCACTTGAGTCAGGTGAAGGACAAGCAGAAGAACACGAAGACGCCGTACAAATGATGACGCTTCACTCAGCTAAAGGCTTAGAGTTTCCGCTAGTGTTTATGGTAGGCGTAGAAGAAGGCATGTTCCCTTCTCAGCAAAGCAACGAAGAGTCGGGTCGCTTAGAAGAAGAGCGCCGCCTTTGTTATGTAGGCATGACACGAGCAATGGATAAGTTATACATTAGCCATGCTGAGAGTCGCCGTTTATACGGGCAAGAAAAATACCATAGCCCATCTCGCTTTTTACGCGAAATCCCTGAAGACTGCGTAGAAGAAATCCGTATTAAAACACAGGTTTCTCGCCCGCCTGCCGCTGGGCGTTTTAGCGCATCAGTTAGCCATGCCGCATTTGAAGACAGTGGCTTTAACTTAGGACAACGCGTACTGCATGCTAAGTTTGGTATTGGTACTGTACTGAATTATGAAGGTAGTGGCGCACAATCTCGCGTACAAGTTAACTTTGACGACCTTGGTAGCAAATGGTTAGTAACGGCCTATGCACGATTACAAGCGGTATAAAGCACACCTAAATGAGTTAGAGCAACAATTAGCTGGCGCGTATCATCGTAAGCTAGTGTTGATCACGGGCAGCCCAGCTTGGTGTTATGAAATACTTAACTCATTAATAAATGAAAACAATACACTTGTTGTATCAAAGCAGTGCGCAATTAAAAATTCGTACTGGCCTACTCGCACACACCAAATTTTAGGGCAAGAATTTGCTCATGCTGTTTACGATGGTTTTAGTGGTTTGCACCCTGATAAACTTGCAGCACTTGCCGGAACCATTAAAGCAGGCGGTATACTGTTTTTATTACTGCCTGAACTAGATGATTTAGCCTCTTGGCAAGATCCCGCATTAAGTACAGTGCAATCACACGGTCAGAGCATTGACTACAGCATATTTAATCAACGTTTCGCGACTATTATTGAACCGTTACCTGCTTTTCACTTTAGTGAAAAAAATGGCTGTATTAGTAATAACGCTAGCTATGTAATGCATAATAAAATTGATTATGAGCCACAGCAAAACTGTATTGAGCAGATAGTAAAAGTAGCTAATGGCCGTGCAAACAGGCCTTTACTCATTAATGCTGATAGAGGCAGAGGTAAGTCGGCAGCACTTGGCTTAGCCGCGGCAAAACTAACTGATAAAAAAGTAATTATTTGCAGCACTCAGTTTAAAGCGACCCATAGCAGCTTTAAACATTTAGCCCAAGAGTTAAGCCTTCAATACAACGCTGAACATAAACAGCTCGCCAACTTGCACTACGTTGCACCTGACGCGTTATTAAACACACTACCTGAGTGCGATTTACTACTCGTTGATGAAGCTGCAGCAATCCCTGTTCCGTTATTACTACTAATGCTAGCTCATTACCCTCGTATAGTATTTGCAAGCACTCTGGTTGGGTATGAGGGCAATGGTAGGGGTTATACCATTCGCTTTAGTAACTATATTAAAGCACACTATAAAGCCTCTAAAGTTGTAACGCTTGATGAGCCACTGCGTTTTGCTAAACACGATCCCCTCGAGAAGCACATTCGCACCTTGCTTGCACTCGATGCAGAATATATAGAGTTAAGGAGTGATGAATTAGAGCAGCCAATTCATAGCGAAGTAACTCAGCAATCCCTTGTAAACAATGAATCTTTACTGCAGCAAGTTATTGCCCTACTTGCACTGGCTCACTATCAAAGTAGTGTCAACGACTTACGCCAACTACTAGACGCACCATCGCAAAGACTATTTATTAGCAAAATTAATAATCAATTAGTTGGCGTATGCTTAATCGCCATAGAAGGTGGTTTGAGTGAAGAACTTGCCCTACAAGTTATAAGTGGAGAGCGCCGTCCGCAAGGACATTTAATGGCGCAAGCACTCTCACAACTTAGCTTTAATAATGACTGTTTAACACAACTGAGCGCCCGCGTTGTACGAATAGCGATTGATCCGAGTTCCCACAATATAGGACTTGGTAAAAAGTTACTTAGTTATTGCGAGTCGCAGGTAAAAAGCCAATGTAGTTGGCTTGGTGCAAGCTTTGGCGCAACAGCGCAGTTACTTAATTTTTGGCAAAACCTAGGGTTTGATACTGTAAAATTAGGTTATCAACGCGATAAAAGCACCGCTGAACATTCGGCGCTTGTGGTTAAATGCTTGAGTGACAAAAGTACAATTCTCCAACCCCTAAAAAAGCAGTTTAAAAACGATTTCTTTTATGCTCTTTTAACACACTTTAAAACACTAGATTGGCAACTCGTGAATATTATAATTGAAGGATTTAGCGACGAGTTAATAAGCCTAGAGACTCACGAGCGATTAGCACTGCTCACTAAAAGTAACTTCACTCAATTTAGTATCTCTGCAACTCTTTGGCAGTTACTGAGTCAGTCACCTTCTTATATATCTCAATTAACAGAGTCGGATAAACAACTTTTAATAAAATTAGTACTTCAAAATGAAAGTAATGAAAAAGTGATTCAACACTTAGGTTTATTAGGAAAAAAGCAGCTTGAGAATCAATTTAAACGTGCCATAAAAAACCTCACTAGCACCATCTAATAATTTCTAGTTGCCCTATCTCTGTTAAATTTTATCCATCTTTAAGCTATTTATTTAATTTGTTCTATCCTTAAAGCATTAATAGGTAAATTAAGATAAAGGCATGGAATTAATAAACTTTAAAGTGGGCTGCAAAACAATTTCGCTAAAAATACTCGATATTTTATTAACTGAGCGCTTTGACAATAATCTAACAACTTTACCAAACAATAATAAAAGCTTTATTGGTGTTAAAGATTATATGGATATACCAACACCTGTTTTTGATTTAGGTATTATTTTAAATAATATCTCAACTGAACAAAGTAATGCGCATGTACTAAAACAACTAAGAATATGGCAAGACAAACTATTAAACTGGTTTAATACCCTTCAAAGTAACTTATTAAATAGCTCGGCTTCTATTTCAAATAATGACGCAGAACTACAAGATTTTGTTTTGTTTTACAAAGAATTCAACACCGACAATGAAGACTTAAAATTAACAATGTCTCGGCTTGACGAGCCCTTCCAATCATTACTAGAGACAGCAAAAGCAGCTATAGCAGCCCATAATCGAAGTGATCATAAACAAGTATCAGCTCTGCTCGACAAAATTAAGCGTAATAGTCTAATTCAGCTTGAGCGTTTATTTGAATCCGCTAAAGAGCAAATAACCTTAGACTATAAACCTATTATTGTTTTCACCACCAAAGACGGACTAAATCCACATGTTGGTTTATTAGTAGATAAGGTTGAAGATAATATCGACTATAAAGAAGAAGACATAAAGCCACTGGATAAGCTCACTGAGGTTGGTTTTGATCTAGACCCACAAACTAAAAATATGATGCTAGGATTAATCAAGCTCCCCCAAAAGCATAGTGTATTAATTGATCCAAGCGTAATATTTAAACCAGCTCAACTAGAAGAATCTGAAAGTGAAGAAACCCAAGCTTATGGACTATTTTAAATAGCCTTTAAATTTGGTTATTAACTTTAGTACTGGAATAATGAGCTATTCCGCTCAACTTGTACATTTAGATGAATTAGAGAAGAATCGAGTATGTAATGTCCGTTACTCCCCATATTTCACTTTTCTGCAGATGTAAAAAAGCCCGACTATTTCTAGTCGGGCTCTCTACAATGTGAGGTCGGTGCGCTACGCAGTAGGATGTCGTAGTGCCCACAGCGGTAGAAAGTCGTAGTGCCCA
>NZ_JACJEO010000089.1:0-221 GCF_014164115.1 Pseudoalteromonas sp. SG45-2 | reverse complement strand
CGAGGCAAACAAATTAGAGTCTCAATTGAAAACTGAGTGACCAACAGAATAGTTATTTCGGTAATTATTCGGCACAGTCAATTCAATATCGAAAGATATTAAAAAATTCAGAATTCATTGAGCTGTCGAAAGACATAAAACTTTTTAATTGAAGAGTTTGATCATGGCTCAGATTGAACGCTGGCGGCAGGCCTAACACATGCAAGTCGAGCGGTAACAGA
>NZ_JACJEO010000088.1:0-244 GCF_014164115.1 Pseudoalteromonas sp. SG45-2 | reverse complement strand
AAAATAAAGGGTGTATTATTCGCATCCCTTGAGACGCTAAAGCGACTCAAAACGTTCTTTAACAATATAAAGCAATCATCTGTGTGGGCACTCGTACAGATTGAGTTCTAACAGCCAAGCTACTTAGGTAGCGAGGCAAACAAATTAGAGTCTCAATTGAAAACTGAGTGACCAACAGAATAGTTATTTCGGTAATTATTCGGCACAGTCAATTCAATATCGAAAGATATTAAAAAATTCAGAA
>NZ_JACJEO010000087.1:0-246 GCF_014164115.1 Pseudoalteromonas sp. SG45-2 | reverse complement strand
AAAAATTCAGAATTCATTGAGCTGTCGAAAGACATAAAACTTTTTAATTGAAGAGTTTGATCATGGCTCAGATTGAACGCTGGCGGCAGGCCTAACACATGCAAGTCGAGCGGTAACAGAGAGTAGCTTGCTACTTTGCTGACGAGCGGCGGACGGGTGAGTAATGCTTGGGAACATGCCTTGAGGTGGGGGACAACAGTTGGAAACGACTGCTAATACCGCATAATGTCTACGGACCAAAGGGGG
>NZ_JACJEO010000086.1:0-247 GCF_014164115.1 Pseudoalteromonas sp. SG45-2 | reverse complement strand
ACTCAGGGTGTTAAGTAAAACTTAGATTGAATCTTTTTAGAAAGTTTAAATTTAAGTGTTGACAAAAAAATAGGAAAGCGTAATATGCGCAGCCCTAGCGAGATAAAGTTCAACTTTATAATCGCAACGTTCTTTAACAATATAAAGCAATCATCTGTGTGGGCACTCGTACAGATTGAGTTCTAACAGCCAAGCTACTTCGTTCTTTATTGAGCAAGTAACGAGGCAAACAAATTAGAGTCTCAAT
>NZ_JACJEO010000085.1:0-251 GCF_014164115.1 Pseudoalteromonas sp. SG45-2 | reverse complement strand
CGCCTCTAAACCTCTTTGTGAATAACAGCATTTAAAGTATTACTCACAAGGAGAAGTGAAAGAGAAGAAAATGAGAAGGTAAAAACCAGTGCTTACTCGTATTTGAATACTATTTTTATACAATCGCTTACTCTAAAAGCGCAGCGCCTCTAAACCTCTTTGTGAATAACAGCATTTAAAGTATTACTCACAAGGAGAAGTGAAAGAGAAGAAAATGAGAAGGTAAAAACCAGTGCTTACTCGTATTTGAA
>NZ_JACJEO010000084.1:0-251 GCF_014164115.1 Pseudoalteromonas sp. SG45-2 | reverse complement strand
AGTGGCCGATGTAAAATATTCTTAAACAAGAACCAAATACTGTTTATCTGTATTTTTTGGCTTGCTCTAGAAAGTTTACGAATCGCAGGATCGTTAAAAAAGGCGTTAAGTTCCTCATCAGTAATCGAATCGAGCGGTTTATTAAAATAATGACTGAGTTTTAGTAAATGTTCACAGTAGCTTTTACATGTACTTTGTGAATAACCAAGATAGGCTATTTCAGTTTTGACTTGTTCAATGAGTGTATTCAT
>NZ_JACJEO010000083.1:0-251 GCF_014164115.1 Pseudoalteromonas sp. SG45-2 | reverse complement strand
TATTAAAAAATTCAGAATTCATTGAGCTGTCGAAAGACATAAAACTTTTTAATTGAAGAGTTTGATCATGGCTCAGATTGAACGCTGGCGGCAGGCCTAACACATGCAAGTCGAGCGGTAACAGAAAGTAGCTTGCTACTTTGCTGACGAGCGGCGGACGGGTGAGTAATGCTTGGGAACATGCCTTGAGGTGGGGGACAACAGTTGGAAACGACTGCTAATACCGCATAATGTCTACGGACCAAAGGGGG
>NZ_JACJEO010000082.1:0-255 GCF_014164115.1 Pseudoalteromonas sp. SG45-2 | reverse complement strand
AAACGAAACAGCGCCGATGATAGTGTAGCATTTGCTATGTGAAAGTAGGACATTACCAGGCTTCAAATTGTAGAAAGCCCGACTAGAAATAGTCGGGCTTTTTTACGTCTGCAGAAAAGTGAAATGCGCGCAATTAACATACACTCACAGCAACACCCATCTCGTAGGCCGGGCGAGCGTAGCGACTCCCGATGTGAAAATCGCAACAAAACCCCTCAATATCTCAGTCGGTCGATACAGTAGCATTTCACTGTG
>NZ_JACJEO010000081.1:0-258 GCF_014164115.1 Pseudoalteromonas sp. SG45-2 | reverse complement strand
GTGAAACGAAACAGCGCCGATGATAGTGTAGCATTTGCTATGTGAAAGTAGGACATTACCAGGCTTCAAATTGTAGAGAGCCCGACTAGAAATAGTCGGGCTTTTTTACGTCTGCAGAAAAGTGAAATGCGCACAATTAACATACACTCACAGCAACACCCATCTCGTAGGCCGGGCGAGCGTAGCGACTCCCGATGTGAAAATCGCAACAAAACCCCTCAATATCTCAGTCGGTCGATACAGTAGCATTTCACTGTG
>NZ_JACJEO010000080.1:0-259 GCF_014164115.1 Pseudoalteromonas sp. SG45-2 | reverse complement strand
ATTTTCAGAAAGCGCATTTGATAAGTCCTGCTCAGCTTGGCTGGAAGCGACTCCCTGCGCCTCACCGTCTAAATCATCACCTTGTAATTCTTCGGGGGTAAATGGCAACTCACTTTCTAGTGTTTCTTGAACTTCATCAAGGTTAAGAGGTTTGGTATCCTCTTCTATACTAACTGGTTCAACAGAATCAATTCCGTCATTAATTTCTTGCAGTAAATCATCATCAAACGACTCGTCTTCAACCTTAGCTTCTGATTCA
>NZ_JACJEO010000007.1:0-200014 GCF_014164115.1 Pseudoalteromonas sp. SG45-2 | reverse complement strand
ATAGGAATATAGGAATATAGGAATATAGGAATATAGGAATATAGGAATATAGGAATAGTAGAGAAGTGGTGGAGGGAGCTGGATTCGAACCAGCGAAGGCTGAGCCGTCAGATTTACAGTCTGATCCCTTTGGCCGCTCGGGAACCCCTCCACACTAATTTTATTGCATTTGGCCCCACTTAACTTAGCGGTAAGAAAAGTGGTGGAGGGAGCTGGATTCGAACCAGCGAAGGCTGAGCCGTCAGATTTACAGTCTGATCCCTTTGGCCGCTCGGGAACCCCTCCAATGCAACGGCGCTGATAATAGCAAATTGCGTATTTAAGTAAAGAAAAAAGCTAAAGAAAATTGAAATAAAGCCGATAAATATCTATCAGTTACCACAATCGACTAAAGACTATGCAAATAGATGATTTGTTAATCACAGAGAGTCAGTTAAACAGTAGGCTCAATAATAGTGTGCATGAAAATCGCCGTGGCGAATTTTCTCTATTATTAGCGATGCTGTCACATGACGCACTCGACTTTAGCCAATTTCATTTACCAAAAACTGAAATAGATAATTTAGTTATAGAAGAAGAGGCATTAAGAAAGCAATTTGGCGCAGGTCCAAAGCAACTTTTAGCCCCTGATGAATACAATATGTTGGTTGGACAGTTTAATGCATCATTAATATCTCAAGAAGGGGAGCGCTGCGGTATGACAAGTATTAAGCTAAGACAGTGCTTAAGCCCTGAACCACTTGCGATTAGAAATGATGATAAGCATATTCCACTTAATATAATAGATAACTGTGAGCTTGCTGTCAGAAGAAGAATTAAAAGCGAACAAACACAACTAGCGAATCCCCCTATAAATGCAGCTGCTTTTTACGACAGCCTTAATAGTGATGCAATACATCAACCACTTCAGCTTATTGCGGTGTGATATATGATTGTAATAATCATCAGTTAATATATGCTTTATAACGGGTCTGCTTTATATATTTGCTAATAATTGATTTAATGAAAAAAAAGCATCCAAAAATTAAATGCAATTGCTATAATGGCGTCAAATGGTATGACATGAAATGCCATTATCATTAAACCAAGGTAATTAGGAACGTAATGAAGAAAACATTCACGCTAAATCACGAGAAAATCAAATACCCTCGTATGGTTGATGCTGCAAAGCACGAAGTGAAAAAATATTTGAAAAGAGAGCGTAATAAAACGCTACCTGAAGATGCTGACTATTGGGCATTTGACTGTAAGTTTGGTAACACAGCTGAAGATGCGCAAGTTGTGCACGTTGCTGAATTAAGTAACCAAATTGGCGAAATTGAAAAGCAAGGTTTGACCTCTTTCTATGTAGAGATTTTAGCTCGACCTGCTCAACGTCAGCAATTAGATTTAGATGATGAAGAATAATACTTAACTAAATTAAGTATTCAAAGTTATAAAATGAGCCCAAGTGGCTCATTTTTTGTTTTTATGCAATAAAGATTTACTAAAAAGCATTTTTATTAATAACCAATAAGTAGAATCCCTCTCAATTAACATTTGCATAACAAAATGTGATACTATAGGCTGTTTTTAATTAAAAAAACAAAACATTTTTACTATGCCAATAAATTACTCTGACCATCAATTAAAACTAAGTTTAAAGAATTCTAAAGTACTTATAGTTGACGATCAGTTATTAAGCTTAATCGTATTAAAAAAAATATTATCTGAGCATTTTAATGTGACAACAGCTGGAAGTGGTGAAGAAGCAATTGAAATTTGTAATGTAAATGTACCCGATATAGTCCTACTCGATATTAGTATGGGTGGAATGAGTGGTATTGATACATGTTTAAAATTAAAAAATAATACTGAAACACAGGATATCCCAGTTATTTTTGTTACATCCTTTGAAAACGAAGAAGAAGAGTGTTGGGAAGCCGGAGCTGTTGATTTTATTAAAAAGCCGATTGTAAAAGAAACACTATTTAGAAGGGTTCGTGCCCATATAACGTTAAAATTACAACACGACTTACTCAATCAAAAAGTATTTTTAGATGATTTAACTAAAGTATTCAATCGCCGTTATTTTGATGCACATTTTTCTAAAATGGAACGAAGCGCCTTACGAGAAAAAGTTGACTATGCATTATTACTCATCGATATAGATCATTTTAAGCAATACAATGATATCTATGGTCATGTGCAGGGGGATACGGTGTTAAACCTAGTAGCACAAACTATTACTAATAGTTTGCAAAGGCCAACCGATTTTGTTGCGCGTTATGGCGGCGAAGAGTTTGTAGTTGTTCTACCGCATACAAGCACTGAAGGTGCAATTTGTGTTGCTGATAAAATTAAACAGAATGTGGCCGATTTAGGAATATTACACAAATATTCAGAATATGATTTTGTGACTATTAGTATTGGCGGTGCAACCCTACAACCATACGTAAATAACAAAAACACGTTGCAGATCGCAGATGAAAAAATGTATGAGTCTAAAATGCAAGGGCGTAACAAAGTGTGTTTTTAAGTTTAGTTAGCTAATAAATCACTCTGCCACTTAAAAACACCTTTTAGGTGATAAATATTAAATAAGATTATTTATTACATGCTATGACATTTTTTGTACTTTTTATTGCTACCGCATGGGCAGTTATCATTTCTGCCTACTTTAATATCTTCAACAGGATATATAGTGCCATCTAAATAACGCCATTGAGTGTTTTCTTTAATAAACTGCGATTTTTCATGAAGCTCACAAAATAAGTTTTGATAAAAATATTGGGCTTTAAATTCTACAGTTCCAGTATCGCCATCATGGCTTGAGTCAATTAAATCAAGATTTATAAATCGACAGCTGTTAGCAAAATCATTGATTTCTTTAACCGGATTCTCAGCTTGTTTTTCTTTTGCGTAGGTTTGATAAACATATTTTGCATTTTTAATAACATAAGCGCTGAATCGTGAGCGCATAAGTTGTTCAGGAGTGTCAGCTTGCTTTACAGATAAGTGAAGCGGCTCGCAGCAATCGGCATAATTGTGCCCACTGCTGCAAAAACATAATGTGGTATTGAGTGAAGTCATAATAATAATACAGAATCTAAAACATTAGTTTAACAAGCTTATTGAGCGAGTGGTATCTCTGTTGTTTGAGCGTTTTTAGTAAAACAGTATAGTTTTGTATTCGTTTTACTTAAATCGAACGATAGATTTGTAAGTAGTTGGTTATTAACTATATCGGTCCAGGTAATTACCGCTGCAAAGTTTCCATTATGTAACGCAGAATTTAATACATACTCTAAATTTACTAGGTGCTTCTGTCTAATAACAAGTAATTTGCTTGTATCAATAGAGCATGAGTCAAGTAAAGCTTTGCTAGGTACATGATCTGGCGCAATTAGTAACGTCCATGCATTAGAGCTATTGTATTGGTGTAATACTTTTAAAAGCTCAAAGGTCGCTGAAATTTCATCTTCAATTTGGATCAAATTTACGCAATCGCTTTGCTCGTCTTGTTGGTAACTTTTAACTGTTCTTACGGTAATAGGCTGTAACATAATTTCACTCACTGGGTTTTTATACAGTATTCATATACAGTAGTTTATACAGTGCTTTCGTGCAAGCATTTTATGCTATTTATTTGTACAGTTATTCAGCCTTTGATCATTGTTTTTTATTTTTAAATCTATAATTCTTTATTAATCAACTTGTTATAGGTTTGTTTTTGAGAAGGTATTTCAAAAATAAATTTTTTAGTAATGTTTTAATTTGTGGGTTTTATACTGAGTAGGAGTATCTTTGTAACTATATACAGTATTTTTCAACACTGTATACAGTACTTATAACTTAGTTGGTTTATGTGTCTTCACTCGTGCGAGGGATCATATGAGAAAACTGGAGTTGGTGGATTTGTTCGTACAAACTTGCTGCATAACATTGAGCATCTTTAAATCGCTTAGTTTCGATATGTTTGCGTATATCTGTAACCGCTGCAGTGGCAGGTGCGTATCCTTGGCTACTCGCTAAGCTCAACCAAGCTACAGCATGAAATACACTTTGTGGCACGCCTTCACCTTTTACAAAAAATAAACCTAAATAAAACTGTGCTCTATGGTTTCCTGCCATTGCAGCAAGGCGCATCCATTTTGCAGCCAATGGAGCTTGATTATTTTTTAAATAATATAGGGCTTTATTAATAGTACTTTGCTCATCTTTTTTATTATCAATGGGCGCGGGGCTGCTTTCTGGTTGAGTAACAAAACCTAAAATGTTGTCTAGCTGTTGCTCTAAGTCTTGCTCACAAGGTGTTGTTTTAAGCATATTGGTTCATTTATTATTTTAACTACTTTAACAGTTTAGTATATAGCAAGGTAAAATGTCCTGTAAAAGATAATTTTTATGTTAAAATCTCGTCACTTTTTACTATCACAAGTTTATTATGTTTGAAGCCTTATTTAAACTCAGCGAAAATAACTCAACAGTTAAACGCGAATGCGTTGCTGGCCTAACGACCTTTATCACTATGGTATACATTGTATTTGTAAACCCGGCTATGCTTGCTGAGGCAGGGATGGACCAAGGGGCTGCATTTGTAGCTACCTGTATAGCAGCTGCGATAGGCTGTTTTATAATGGGTTTGTGGGCTAATTATCCATTAGCATTAGCGCCTGGCATGGGACTAAATGCCTTTTTTACGTATGGCGTCGTATTAGGAATGGGTTATACCTGGCAAGCCGCATTAGGGGCTGTTTTTATGTCGGGTTGTATATTTTTATTTTTAAGCTTATTTAAAGTCAGAGAATGGATTATTAATGCCATACCTCTGGTGCTCAAGCGAGCTATCGCAACAGGTATAGGTGCTTTTTTAGCCTTAATTGCCCTTAAAAATGCAGGCATTATTGTCTCAAGCCCAGCAACATTAGTGCAATTGGGCGACATTACTTCCCCAGGCCCATTATTGGCTATATTAAGCTTTTTCGTAATTGCAGCGCTTTTATACCGCGATTTTAAAAGCGGTGTACTTATTAGTATTTTATTAGTGACTGGCATTGCACTAAGTTTAGGGCTAGTTGAATATCACGGTGTTATGGCTATGCCACCATCAATAATGCCTACTTTTATGCAACTAGATTTTGCCGCCGCTTTTGATATATCAATGATGAGTGTTATTTTTGCATTCTTGTTTGTCGATCTTTTTGATACTTCGGGTACATTAGTTGCGGTCACTCAAAAAGCTGGTTTAGCTGATGAAAAAGGTAACATGCCTCGTTTAGGGCGCGCACTAAGTGCTGACAGCTCTGCAACAATTGCAGGTGCGATGCTAGGCACGTCTACGACTACATCGTATATAGAATCGGTTGCTGGTGTTTCTGTTGGCGGACGTACTGGCTTAACGGCTGTAGTTGTAGGTATTTGCTTTTTACTAATGATGTTTTTTGCACCGCTTGCACAAATGGTACCGGCTTATGCTACGGCAGGTGCTATTTTATATGTCGCTGTACTGATGCTACAAAATTTAAAGTTTGTAAATTGGGATGATATGACCGATGCAATTCCTGTTACTGTAGTATTACTAATGACACCATTAACGTTTTCGATTGCGCACGGTATTGCACTTGGTTTTATATCTTATACGGCGGTTAAAGTTTTGTGTGGTAAGCAAGATCAAATCAGTATTAGTGTTTGGATATTGACAGCCTTGTTTGTTTTCAAGTTTGCATTTTTGTCTTAATGACTAACAAATAGACAAAAAAGCCTGCATAAATTTAATTTGTGCAGGCTTTTTTAATGCTTTTATAAAAGAATTACCATTTCTTTTTAGGAGCAAACAATATATCTAAGTCGTCTTGCTCTTCTTCTGTTTTCTTTTTAAGTGCGCTTGCATTAGAAGCTCTTAGTTCAACACTAATTGCTTCTAAGTAACCTTCAACTTCTTGGCGTTTTGTTGTTACATATTCATCGGTGTATGTAACTGCATTGAGCGTTGCCTGTGCTTTTTCAAAATACTGTCTTGCTGAGCCAACCATACTCGCTGAGCGGGCAGATAAGCCACGTTTTATTTGGCTTTCGATATTAATACGCAGTTGTAGTTTTTCAAGACGTTTATCTTCTAAAACAAAAACTTGGCTATCAATACGACCTTTATTATGTTCAGAGCGTAAAATTGAGCGTAATTTTTTAATGCCCTGAATTAAGCCTACAAGTTGCTTGTCATTACTCGGTAGCGTTAAAGCTTCACTGCTATTATCTTGAACGGGATTAGATAAGTGCGTTTTCGCTTCACTTAAGCGGCTTTTGAGTGCTTTGGATGTTGGCGAACTAGTAACCATCGTGTTTAATGCTTCGTAAATACGGCGTTGCAATACACGGATTATATTTTCAGAAAGAGGTATATTGGCACTATTCATTAGTGCTTCTTCTGTTTCTTCTATTATAGCTTTTTGTTTTGTTAGCTCTTTGCGGCGTTCCGCTTCTTGTTTTTCTTTGTGTTGTTGTACAGCACTTACCCAAAGTGCAATCACAATCAATGCAACTATAAGCACTATTATAATAGAAACGATCATGGTGTAATTCTCGGATATATAACCTAATTATTTAATCTTACATTAAATATACGTTAACAGGGTAGCTTTGCGCCGATTAACTTAAAAAATACACCAAAAAATTGATAGGTTGAGCTCTTTATAAACCGTAGTCATCCTAAGGGCTTATAAACTAAAGCTGAATAAACATCGCTACCTGAAGCATATTTATTATGCTAGCCTTGAGCTCTAATCAGATAATTGCACACCTAAAGACCTAAAGTGATATTTTACGCAAATAACACTTGGTTTTAAGCGGTATTGCCTTTATAAATAATATGAATAATAACGTTAAAATTTGCAGCCATGAAATTACAACAACTCAGATACATCGTAGAAGTACAAAATCATAAATTAAATGTTTCAGCGACTGCTGAGAGTTTATTTACCTCGCAGCCAGGAATTTCTAAACAAGTACGCATGTTAGAAGATGAGTTGGGTGTACAAATTTTTGGTCGCAGTGGTAAACATTTAACGCATGTAACCGGTGCTGGCGAAGATATAATTAATATTTCTCGTGAAATACTCTCCAAAGTAGAAGGTATTAAAGCCGTTGCTAATGAGCATACGCTACCTGATCAAGGTAAGTTGAATATTGCCACAACACATACCCAAGCTCGTTATGCTTTGCCTAACGTTATTCAAGGGTTTATGAAAAAATACCCTGCGGTATCGCTTCATATGCACCAAGGTACTCCACAGCAAATATCGGATGCTGCAGCACGCGGTGATGCCGACTTTGCTATTGCAACAGAAGCACTGCATTTGTATTCAGATTTAGTTATGTTGCCTTGTTATCATTGGAATCGCAGTATTGTTGTTGCTAAAGACCATCCGCTCGCTAAAAAGGCAAATAGTTTAACTGTTGCTGACATTGCCCAATATCCACTCATTACATATGTATTTGGTTTTACGGGCCGCTCAGAGTTAGATAAAGCATTTAGCGCACACGGACTTGAACCACACATTGTATTTACTGCAACCGATGCTGATGTTATAAAAACATACGTACGACTGGGTTTAGGAGTTGGTGTTGTCGCTTCAATGGCGATAGATCAAGTGAGCGATACCGATTTAGTGTGTATTGATGCAAGCCACTTATTTGAAGCAAGCACGACCAAAATTGGTTTTAGAAAGGGCAGCTTTTTACGTACTTACATGTATGATTTTATTGAACGTTTTGCACCGCACTTAACTAAAGAGCGCGTAGAGCGAGCAAGCTTGTTACGTAACCAAGATGACGTAGATAAGTTATTTGCAGATATAGAGTTACCCGTTAAATAAGGTGATTGCATTGAACGAACAATAAAAAAGCTGCCTATTTTAAAATAGGCAGCTTTTTCTCTTTATAGCGAGCTGATTAACATTCGATAATATTAACTGCTAATCCACCGCGAGCGGTTTCTTTGTATTTGGTTTTCATATCGTTGCCGGTTTCAAGCATGGTTTTAATCACTTTATCAAGTGATACCTTTTGCTCGCCACTGCCACGAATAGCTAAACGTGAGGCATTAATTGCTTTAATCGCGCCCATTGCATTACGTTCAATACACGGTACTTGTACTAAGCCACCAACAGGGTCGCACGTGAGGCCTAAATTATGTTCCATACCAATTTCTGCTGCGTTCTCTACTTGCACAACATTGCCACCAACAATTTCTGTTAATGCGCCTGCAGCCATAGAGCACGCAACGCCAACTTCACCTTGGCAACCTACTTCAGCACCCGATATAGAGGCATTCTTTTTATATAAAATACCAATAGCAGCAGCCGTTAATAAATAACGTGTGGCTATATCGCGGTCTACTTCTTTCACAAATGTGTGATAGTACATAAGTACAGCCGGTAAAATACCCGCAGCACCATTAGTTGGTGCGGTAACTACACGGCCACCTGCCGCATTTTCTTCGTTTACGGCAAGGGCAAATAAATCAACCCAGTCCATTGCACGAAGTGGGTCGTTACTGACTTCTATATTTAGTTTTAAGTATAAGCTGGGCGCACGGCGTTTTACTTTTAAGCCGCCAGGTAGGATGCCTTCGGTACGCATACCACGGTCAATACAGGCCATCATTACTTTCCAAATATGAAACAGCGTGTCTTTTATTTCATCTTCAGTGCGCAGTGTTTTTTCGTTCTTCATCATTAAGCTTGAAACACTAAGCCCTGACTCTTTACACATCTCTAGTAGCTCTTTTGCGCTACTGAAAGGGAAAGGAGCTGGGTTTTCTTCTCTAATATCAAGGGCTGCTTGTTTTTCGTTTTCAAACTCTTCGTCAGTAACAATAAAGCCACCGCCAATAGAGTAATATACTTTGCTGTAAACTTTTTCGCCTTTGTTTGAGGCGATAATTTCCATTGCATTAGAGTGTTTAGGCAGCGTTTTTCGACGATGAAAAACAATAGCACCTTGTTTTGGAAACTTAGCTTTGTGTGTTTTGTTTAAATAAATAACCTGATCTTGTTCGATGGTGGCTAAAATGTCGTCGACTAAATCGGCATCTATAGTTTCAGGGTCATAACCGGCTAAACCAAGAATTACGGCTTTACCCGAGCCATGGCCAACACCTGTTTGACCCAAAGAGCCATAAAGCTCTACTTTAATATCGGTCACATTTGCTAATAATTGTTGTTCTTGTAGGTCATTAACAAATAAGCGTGATGCGCGCATTGGGCCAACGGTGTGTGATGACGAAGGGCCAATACCAATGCTAAACATATCAAATGCACTGATCATAATGTGTGTCTCTACTTTGTTTTATCAGCACGAAGCTGCTCTTTGAACGGTCGAGCATGATAACGTGGAATTGTGATTGTGTAACTATTAATAACGAAGATTTAAACTGGTAAGGCGAGTTGTTTTGTAAAGTTTTTTATAATGTTTGCAGTCGCACCCCAAAGTAAACCATGTGGTGTTTTAAAACCTTGCAAAATAACCGTTTTCCCAAATCGTTGAAAAGGTAAGGGTTGCCAATTAGCTTCGTTATTTAACTCAGTGACCGAGAGTAAAAAGCTCGCTTGTACTTCATTATAGTCATTTTCCCAGGTGGTGCCTTTATTAAGTAAACCTACATAGGGGCTAATACTAAAACCCGTTAATGTTGAATACTCAGGTAAATGACCTAATACATTAACGTTGCTTTGGGCAATATTTAGCTCTTCTTTTAGTTCGCGAAGGGCTGTGGTGCGAAGGGTAATGTCGCTTACTTCAAACTTACCTCCGGGCAAACAAATCTCCCCAGGGTGATGGTGTAAATAAGTAGGGCGTTTACACAGTAAAATATGTGCATGATTATCTATATCAATAATTGGCAGCATAACAGCGCTAGCACGTTTTTTACGCGTGTCTTTTAACTGGTTTGGCGCAGCTGTAGGGCTTAACAGAAACCGCGCCATAATGTGTTCACTATTCAAAGCGACCTACTGTTTTAATAAAGGGAGGATTTTATTTACTTTATCGTAAGTTTCTTGATATTCCAATTCGACTTTAGAATCAGCTACTATTCCGCCACCTGCCCAGCAGTAAATTTGCGCTTTGTGGCACACCAAGGTACGAATAGTGATACTCGTATCCATATTTCCACATGCACTTAAATAACCAATTGAACCACAATAAATGCTGCGGCGATGTGGTTCTAGTTCTTCAATTATTTCCATCGCTCTAATTTTGGGCGCACCGGTGATTGAGCCACCCGGAAAAGCCGCTTTTAACTGATCGACCGCTGTTTTGCCTTCATCAAGTTCTGAGGTTACCGTGCTTACTAAATGATGCACTGCCGGAAAGCTTTCAATAGCAAAAAGGGAAGGGACGTGGACGCTGCCAGGTTTTGCCACTTTGCCTAAGTCGTTACGCAGTAAATCAACAATCATGACATTTTCAGCGCGATCTTTAGCTGATGCTGCGAGTATTTGGGCTTGGCGTTGATCCTCCAGCGCATCCGCTTTTCGCGGCAGAGTGCCTTTAATAGGTTTGGTTTCTACAACGTTATTATTTACAGATATAAAGCGCTCAGGGGAAATTGATAAAATTGCCCCTTGAGGGTGATTTATAAAGCTCGAAAATGGCGCTTTATTTGCCTCACGCAGTTTAATATAAGCCGCCCAAGGGGAGCCTTCAAACTGAGCGTTAAAGCGCTGCGCTAAATTAATTTGGTAACAATCGCCACTTTTTAGATACTCCTCAATTTGGGCAAACTTTGCAGCGTATTCCGTTTCGCTCATATTTGATTGCCAGTCGCTGTTTAGGGCAAAGGACTGCGTATTAACTTGGGAGTTAGCGTGTGTATTTAAGTATTGCTCATAAAGCGCTAATCGATCGGTGTTTGGCTGCGATACATAAAACCAGCTTTGTTGCTGCTTGTCGTAAATAAGGGCATCTAAGTAAAGGCCAATAGCCATTTGGGGAAGATTAATATCTTCAATAGCACGAGTGGGGATGTTTTCAATTGTACGCCCTAAGTCGTAGCCAAAGTAGCCAAGCCAGCCGCCGTTAAAGGGTAAATCGTAATCGGCTTTTGTTTTAGCAAGATGCGAAAGCTCATTATTCATAATTTCAAAGCAGTTATCACTACTTTCTATATTATTTAAAAAGCTTTTATTATTTTTTACTTCAAGGGTACTTTGCGGCTCAATAGCAACAATATCAAAACGGCTGTTTATATGATTACTATTTGCAGAATCTAATAGAATTGCATAAGGCAAATGTGAAAAATGCGCAAAAACGTCAATGCAGTTTTGTGTTATGCCTAATTTAATACAATTTTTTTTATTGTTTAGCATTTACTGCCCCTTTAAGAACTGGCTCGAAACGGGCTGGGAGGGTATCATAAGTCAAATTTTTTGGCAGCACTAAGCTGCAAAAAACAGTGCAAACCACCGTCACCGGTTTGATTTAGATTACGCGACAACGCGTAACGGTAACTTAAGGAACCACTATGAGTACAATTTGTCAGCAAGACTTTATTGATAGCATTGAAGATGCATTGCAATATATTTCGTTCTATCACCCACTTGATTTTGTTCAAGCACTCGAAAAAGCGTACAACAAAGAACAAAGTAAAGCGGCTAAAGACGCCATTGCACAAATTTTAATTAACTCACGCATGTCGGCTGAAGGCAAGCGTCCACTTTGCCAAGACACCGGTATTATTACCTGTTTTGTTAAAGTAGGTATGGATGTTAAGTGGGATAAAACAGATTTAACCGTTCAACAAATGGTTGATGAAGGTACTCGTCGTGCATATTTGAATCCAGATAACCCTTTACGTGCATCTATTGTTGCAGACCCTGCTGGTACGCGTAAAAATACTAAAGATAATACGCCTTCGGTTGTGCATATTGATTTAGTAGCGGGTGGAAAAGTAGAAGTAATGGTTGCGGCTAAAGGCGGCGGCTCTGAAAACAAAAGTAAAATGGTTATGTTAAACCCGTCAGATGATGTTGCTGCATGGGTAGAAAAAACACTACCAACAATGGGTGCTGGTTGGTGTCCGCCAGGCATGCTAGGTATAGGTATTGGTGGTACGGCTGAAAAAGCAGCAGTAATGGCTAAAGAGTCGTTAATGGATCCGGTTGATATCCATGAATTAATGGAACGCGGCGCAGAGACAACTGAAGAAAAACTGCGTTTAGAAATTTTTGACCGTGCTAATAAATTAGGTATTGGCGCACAAGGTTTAGGCGGTTTAACAACGGTTGTTGATGTTAAAATTAAAACAGCACCAACGCATGCAGCTTCAAAACCTGTAGTAATGATCCCAAATTGTGCGGCAACTCGCCATGTACATTTTACGCTTGACGGTTCTGGCCCTGCTAATTTAAAAGCACCTAAACTAGAAGATTGGCCACAAGTAACATTTGAAGTGGGCGAAGGCACACGTCGTGTTGATTTAAATACACTGACTAAAAAAGATGTTCAAGAATGGAAAATGGGTGAAACCGTTTTACTTTCGGGCACTATTTTAACAGGTCGTGATGCAGCGCATAAACGTTTGCAAGATATGATCAACTCAGGTGAAGGTTTACCTGAGGGCGTAGACTTTGATAATAAATTTATTTATTACGTAGGCCCAGTGGATGCGGTACGCGATGAAGCAGTAGGTCCTGCTGGCCCTACAACAGCCACTCGCATGGATAAATTTACCGATATGATGCTAGAAAAAACAGGCATTGTAGGCATGATTGGTAAAGCTGAACGTGGCCCTGCAACGGTTGAGTCTATTAAAGAGCATAAATCTGTTTATTTAATGGCTGTAGGCGGCGCAGCTTACTTAGTATCTAAAGCGATTAAAAAAGCGCGTGTTGTAGCTTTTGAAGATTTAGGTATGGAAGCTATTTACGAATTTGAAGTTGAAGATATGCCAGTGACTGTTGCAGTAGACAGTGAAGGCGCCAATGCGCATACACAAGGCCCTGCTATCTGGAAAGCTAAAATTGAAGAGCTTGATAGCAAGCTAAAATAACGTACGTTTTGTGTTTTTAAAAAGCGAGCCTAGTGCTCGCTTTTTTGTTTTTTTAAATAGGGTTATTAGTAAGTTTACAGCTCTGACCAGTTTGCGAAAAAGCTCACTTTTTACTGAAAACCTATAGGCAGCAGTACGTGTCGGGCAAGTAGCACTTGTATATTAAACTTTACATGCAATCGCTGTGTTACGTGTACGTAAACGTAAGTTAGTGAGATTCTTATATTCATAGTAATTAAAACTTACAAATGATGGTTTTGTGAATTTTTTATCTGTATAAAAGTTTTAATTAGGTTATTTAATTTAAGTTTAATGTTTTCATTGGTTTTATCATCTGTGAGTATGGCGAACACGTATATGAAGTGATAAAGTCTCGGCAATTTCCAGCGCGCATACCCTCTCACGGGTTAACTATTTCGGAGTATTTTAAGTGGCTGTGTTTAATCGAGTTGAATTTGATAACCATGAACAAGTGGTTTTTTGTTCTGATGAAGAGTCGGGTTTAAAAGCAATTATTGCTGTACATAATACCAACCTAGGTCCTGCAGTTGGCGGATGTAGAATGTGGGATTATGCGAACGACGAAGATGCTGTTTATGACGTGCTACGTTTATCAAAGGGCATGACTTATAAAAATGCAGTTGCGCGCTTACCCTTTGGTGGTGGTAAATCTGTAATTATAGGTAACTCGAAAGAAATTAAATCTGAGCAATTATTCCGTGCATTTGGCCGCCAGTTAGAGCGATTAAATGGCAGCTATTACTCAGCAGAAGATGTAAACATCACATGTGCTGATGTAGCTATCATGAATAAAGAAACTAATTACGTACTGGGTCTTGAAGGTAAAAGCGGTAACCCATCGCCATTTACAGCATACGGTACGTTTTTAGGAATTAAAGCAGCGCTACAGCATCAACGCGGTCATCAAAATTTTGCAGGTGTGAAAGTGGCTGTTCAAGGTTTAGGTGCTGTTGCTTATGGTTTATGTAAACATTTACATGATGCGGGCGCTGAGTTGTTTGTAACTGATATTAACCAAGCTGCCATTGACCGTGTAGTAAGTGATTTTGGTGCAACTGCGGTTGGCATTGATAACATTTACGACTTAGATGTTGATGTTTATGCACCTTGTGCATTAGGTGCAACCGTTAACGATTTAACGATACCGCGTTTAAAAGCGACTATTATTGCAGGCTGTGCTAACAATCAGCTGGCAGAATCTCGCCACGGTGAAGTTATTCGTGAAAAAGGCATTTTATATGCACCAGATTACGTAATTAACGCCGGTGGTATTATTAATGTTTATTACGAAACAGCGCCAGATGGTTACAGTGCAGCAGCGTCTAATAAACATGTTGAAGGTATTTTTAATACGTTAACTGAAATCTTTGCCCGTAGCGAAAAAGAGCAAAAATCAACGCATTTAATTGCTGACGAATTAGCGCAAGAGATCATTAAAAACGGTCTGTGATCTAAGTTCTAATTTATATAAGGGTGTGCAATTGCACACCTTTTGTTTATCTGTAAGTTAATGCAATTGTTACTGAACAGCGGTACACTTTATTTTTAATTTTGTGCGGCAAATTATGACTCCCTCAACTTCTCTCATGCAGCCTATCGATTTAGATAATTGGCCTAGAAAGCAACACTTTGAATTATTTAAACACTTTTCTCAGCCTTATTTTAATGTGTGTGTGCGTTTAGATGCTCAAGCACTTTACGACTATTGCAAAACCAATCAATTTTCTTTTTTTCAAGCATATGTATATTGCACCTTAAAAGCGTGCCATGAGTACGATTCAATAATGCTACGTATAATAGATAGTAAGCCATGGCTACTTAACAGTGTTCGCGCAAGTGTGGTTGAGTTGTCTGAAAACGATACGTTTGTTTTTAGTTATTTTAACAGCGCAAGCGATTTTAAAGAGTTTGCAAATCATGCAAGTGACGTAAGCAAAAAAGCGAAATTACAGCCGTTATTTTCTGATGCATTTGCTCAAACAGAAGGGCAGGCCGACTTAATTCATATATCTGTTTTGCCGTGGCTGAATTTTAGTGCGTTTTCGCATGCATTTAGTGAAGGGGAGAGTTTAGGCATTCCTAAATTTGTATTTGGTCAGTTTGATAAACACACAGGTACAATACCTTTAGCTATCGATGTACACCACTCATTAATGGATGGTTTGCACGTAGCGAAATTTATAAACACATTGCAGGGTACATTTGACTCCTTTTGCAAAGGTTAACTTTAAACACGTCATTTAACGGCAGTGCAAGCAGTAATTAACCTGAACTCTGGATAATAAATCTATCTCAAGCAGCTATTTTTAGCGCTAACTGCGTTGAATTTACTTGCAATAGGCCCGCTATTGACGCGTAAATTCACCTTGTTTTCACTAAAAATCTCTGGCTAGAGAAAATAAATTTAAATATCACCATGATCCAATACATTAGTAAATCTCTTAACCAAAGTTCAGGTTAAGTAATCTATAAGCAATGCGATGTGAATTACTTTATATTCAAATACATAACCTTATATGCTTGAAAAGCACGTGTGCTGGACATATTTATATACCATACCTTAGCTCAGGAAATCCCCATGATAAATGGACTGTTAATTGTTGTTTTAATTCTTTTTGTGGTGATTTTCTGGCGTTGGCCATCAATTCAAAACCGATTATGGCGCAGTAAATATAAAGACTTTGCTTTAAATTCACAGCAAAAAGATATTTTACTGCGTTGCATGCCCATCTATAAAAAAATGACCGATGCCGACAGAGAAAAGTTAGAGCGACACATAACGTGGTTTTTAAACGAAAAACGCTTTGTCGGTTGTGATGGCTTAAGGCTAACGTCTGCAATGAAGTTAATTGTAGCCGCCGATGCGTGTGTATTAGTGCTTAATAAACCGTGGCCGTTATATAGAAATGTAAAAGAAATTTTATTATACCCAAGTGCTTATTATGCTCCGCAATCAACTCGCGATAGTGCAGGACTTGTGAGTTACCACAATACGGTAAGACTAGGCGAGTCATGGCCTGGCGGCACACTTGTACTCAGTTGGCATGACGTGCTTGAGGGTAACCGCTTGCCAAGTGATGGACATAATTTAGTTTTTCATGAGTTTGCGCATCAACTCGATCAAGAAACAGGTAAAACAACGGGCACACCCATTTTAAAAAGCTCAGCAGATTACAAAGAGTGGGGCCGAGTATTTAGCCGTGCTTTCACCCAGTTAAAAAGTCACGTTGCTTATAGCATGCCGCATGTTATTCACAGCTATGGTGCGACTAACGAAGCTGAGTTTTTTGCTGTACTCACCGAAACCTTCCTCGAAAAACCCGCAGAGCTTCGCCGATACGATCCTGAAATTTACAGTATGTTAGTTAATTACTATCAATTTGACCCTATTGTTTGGCATTAAACCTACATAAACCGCGCTTTATCATATAACGCTGGCAAGTTGCGTTTGTTTTTGTTGCAATCATGTGAAATAGTTTTTACTGCAACAATAACAAGCGAGAAACGCATGAAAAAAATGCTTCATACAGTATTAGCATTGTCGGTGTCATTAGCGATAGGGCAGGTACATGCCGCCGAAAAAGACGAACAAAAATGGCAAGTAGATTCACCTAAGGGGCAATTTGTTGACGCTGCAATTAGCGTTGAGCAAGGCACATGGATGAATATAGATGTTAGCCCTGATGGTAAAACCGTGGTGTTTGACTTACTTGGCGATATTTACACTATGCCAATGAGTGGTGGTACAGCTACAAAGCTCACCTCTGATATTGCATGGCAAATGCAACCTCGTTTTAGTCCTAGCGGCAAAAGTATTGCGTTTACCTCCGATCAAGGTGGTGGCGATAACATTTGGATAATGGACTTAAATGGCGAAAACCAACACGCTGTTACCGATGAAACCTTTAGATTACTAAATAGCCCTGCATGGAGTCCTGATGGCGACTACTTAGTTGCGCGTAAACACTTTACAGCTAGCCGCTCATTGGGAGCAGGTGAAGTGTGGTTGTATCACAAAGCGGGTGGCAAGGGCGTACAGCTTACAAAACGCGAGAACGATCAAAAAGATTTAGGTGAGCCAATGTTTTCACCTGATGGTCGTTATGTATACTTTTCGCATGATGCAACACCCGGTAAAACCTTTCATTATTCAAAGGATTCTGTAGCGGGCATTTATAAAATTAAGCGCTACGACCGTGAAACGGGTGAAATTGAAACCATAATCGATACGATGGGCGGTGCTATTAGGCCTACACCGTCACCTGATGGAAAAAAACTGGCGTATATAAAGCGTGATGATTTTCAAACTAGTCTTTATTTATATGACTTAACCAGCGGTGAGCACACTAAGCTTTACGATAAGCTTGAGCGAGATATGCAAGAAACATGGGCTATTCATGGTGTATACCCAACCATTGCATGGACACCAGATAACGAAGAACTGGTGTTTTGGGCTGGTGGCACAATTCACAAGCTAGATGTTGCAGACAAATCTGTAAAAACCATTCCTTTTAAAGTGCAAACAAGTAAAAAAATTCAAAAAGCGGTGCGCTTTACACAAAACTTAGATACTGATGAGTTTGATGTAAAAATGCTGCGTAATGTGCAAGTAAGCCCAGATGGCGAAACGGCAATTTTTGAAGCGCTTGGACATATTTATAAACGTGATTTAGAGTCGGGTAAAATTAAGCGTTTAACAAAGCAAACTGATCATTACGAATTATTTCCACAGTACTCTCGCGATGGTAAAAAAATAGTTTACACCACATGGGATGATAACAAACAAGGGTCAGTGAGAGTTGTGTCTGCGAGCAGTGGTCGTGGTGATACAGTTACTAAAGAGCCTGGCAAGTACGTAGAGCCAACGTTTAGCCCAGATGGTAAAACGGTTGTTTATCGAAAAGCCACTGGCGGCAGTATTTTAAACCCTAAGTGGTCACTTAATCCGGGGGTTTATAGCGTAAGCGCAAAAGGCGGTAAAAGTGAGCTTATTTCAAAAAGTGGTTATCAGCCTCAATTTGGAGATGCAAACGATCGCGTTTTTATAATGAGTCCTTGGCCAAAACCAACGCTAAGTGTAGTTGAGCTTGAAAGTAAAAAAGTTAGCAAACTATACGAGTCAGAACATGCGACAGAATTTAGAGTATCACCAGATGGCAAATATTTAGCGTTTGCAGAGCGATTTAAAGTATTTGTAACCCCGTTTGTACAAAGTGGTAAAACAATTAATATTGGGCCTAAAGACAGTCAATTCCCAATAGAGCAGTTATCGGTACGTGCTGGTGAAAACATTAGCTGGAGTGCTAAGAGCAACAAACTTTATTGGACATTAGGGCCTGAGCTTTATCATGCAAGCCTTGAGGGGATGTTTGCTATTAACAAAGCCGAAGATGCCGACTTTAAAGTGAAAAGTGGCGATAATATCGGTTTCAGTAAAAAAATGGCAGAGCCTAAAGGCATGATTGCGCTCACTGGTGCAAAAATTATAACGATGGACGGCGAAAAGGTTATTGAAAATGGTGTAATTATCACTGATGGCAAGCATATTAAAGCAATTGGTACAGCCAGCGAGATAAGCATCCCTAAAGGTGCTGAGGTTATTGATGTAACAGGCAAAACAATTATGCCTGGTATTGTTGATGCTCATGCACATGGCTCGCAAGCAAGCGGTGAAATTATACCTGAGCAAAACTGGAAAAACTTTGCAGGTTTAGCGCTGGGTGTAACTACAATTCACGATCCATCAAACGATACCTCTGAAATATTTACCGCAAGCGAAATGCAAAAGGCAGGCATGATTGTTGGCCCGCGTATTTTCTCAACCGGTACTATTTTATATGGCGCAAATATGCCAGGTTATACGTCGCATATTGACTCGTTAGACGATGCTAAATTTCATTTAGAGCGCCTTAAAAAAGTAGGGGCGTTTAGTGTTAAATCGTATAACCAGCCACGCCGAGAGCAGCGCCAACAAGTTATTGAAGCAGGCCGGATGCTTGAAATGATGGTTGTCCCTGAAGGTGGCTCATTATTACAGCATAACTTAAGTATGATTGTAGATGGACACACAGGTATTGAGCATTCAATCCCTGTAGAGAACATATACGACGATATAAAGCAGTTATGGTCGCAAAGTGATGTTGGTTACACACCAACACTTGTAGTGGCTTATGGTGGCATTTGGGGTGAGAACTACTGGTACGATAAAACTGATGTGTGGAATCACCCGCGTTTAAGTAAATTTGTGCCAAAAAATCAATTATTACCACGCTCTATGCGCCGCATTAAAGCGCCCGATCATCACTATAATCACTTTAATAACGCACGCGTTGCTGCTGAGCTGCAAGACCTAGGTGTATTAGTTAACTTAGGTGCTCACGGTCAGCGTGAAGGCTTAGGTGCACACTGGGAGATGTGGATGTTTGCACAAGGCGGAATGACACCGCTTGAGGCAATACGTGCATCGACACTCGATCCGGCTAAGTATTTAGGGCTTGATAAAAACGTAGGCTCGCTTGAAGTGGGTAAACTGGCTGATTTAATGGTTATAGATGGTGATCCGCTTAAAAATATTCGAGATTCGGATAAAGTAGATCACACCATGATCAATGGTCGATTATTCAATGCAGAGACAATGAATGAAGTGGGTAAAAAAGAGCGCGAACCACTTTATTTTGAAAAACTGTAATTTATTTTAAACTTTTTAAAGCGGCTACATAGCCGCTTTTTTTAGCCTTACACAACTTATAAAGCTTTATGTTTTTGGCAAATAACGGATATAAAAAAACCGCTTAACGCGGTTTCTTTTAAAAATCATAAATGTTGATTAAACAACACCGCGCGGTAAGCGACAGTCATGATCTTTACGAGCTAAAATTACAATCCAAAGTTCTTCCGCTGTGTAACCTTCTTCATTTTCGGTAACAACAGTGAATGGCGCTTTTTTCTGTGCTTTAACAGGAGCAGCTGCTTTTGGTTTTTTCGTTTTAGTTGTTTTACCAGAGTTTAATTTTTTAGTAAGCTCTGCTACGTCAGCTAGGCGTAAATTTTTACCGCCATCAATGCTGTACCAACCAGGTTTGGTTGTGATTTCAGGTTTTTTACCATTGGCAGTTTCGTACGCTGCTTCAAAGGCAGATAACACTTCTGTTTTGTCTAGTTTGCTCATCAGAGACCCTATACGTTGTGAACACAGATAAAGAAGAGGTATTTATACCTATTTTAAAACAGTTTTTCAATTTTTTGCGATTTTCCTTCCATTTTAGGCCTATAAACGCCAAAATTTGCACAAAATTCAGTGCTAAGTAAGGTAAGTTGTATGCAACGTAGAGAATTTAACCAACTCCTAAATGACATTTTGAAACCTCATTTAATAAAAGATTTTTGCCCAAATGGCTTACAGGTCGAAGGTAAAAACGAAATTAAAAAAATTGTGACGGGTGTAACCGCAAGTCAAGCTTTAATAGAAGCTGCCATTGAGCAACAAGCAGATGCTATTTTGGTTCATCATGGTTTTTTTTGGAAAGGGGAATCTCAACCAATAACGGGTATGAAAAAGCGTCGTATAGGCGCACTACTAGCAAACGATATTAATTTATTCGGCTATCACTTACCACTCGATATTCATCCAGCAGTTGGCAATAACGCACAACTTGCAAAGTTATTAGATATTGAAATTGAAACAGGGCTAGAGCCAACTTCAAATAGCGTAGCAATGAAAGGACGTTTAAAAACACCATTAAGTGGTGAAGATTTTGCAGATAAAATTGCAAAAGTGCTTAATCGAACCCCGCTCACAAGCTTAGTACGTTCAGCTAAAATAGAAACCATTGCACTGTGTACTGGTGGCGGGCAAGGATATATTGATTTAGCAGCAGATCAAGGCATTGATGCTTATTTAACGGGTGAAGCATCGGAGCAGACAATTCATAGTTCTCGTGAGCAAAACATTGATTTTTTTGCAGCTGGGCATCATGCAACAGAGCGCTATGGTGTAAAAGCACTAGGTGAGTTACTTGCTCAAGAGCATGGTTTTGATGTCACATTTATAGACATAGATAACCCAGTTTAATTAGGCTATATAAGTTACAGCGCCTCTGGATCTATCCAGCGGCGCAAACTTATCCATATATTTCCTACTACTTCGTGACTGTATTGCGTAACCACAAGTAAAGCATGAGCATTGGGAATAAACTGCTTGCTCCATGGAAGTGCAGCAAAATTATGATAATCAGTGGCTGCGGTTATGACTTCAATACCTTGAGCATTAAATAAGTCTTTGGCACGGGGCATGTGCAGTACAGATGTTACTAGTGCAACTTTAAAGTCGACTAATTTTGATGCCAGTAATTTAGCTTCTTCACCTGTATCCATTGCTTTTGGATTTTGGAAAATACGGCTCTTATTAACGCCTAAACTAATTGCCGTTTGATACATAAGCCCGCTATTAGTGGTATTTTTATAACCCCCGCCTGAAACTATAAGCTCTGCATTAGGGTAGTGTTTCGCCAGTTTTACACCTTCTACCAAGCGCGTTAGCGCACAATTACCTAATTGATTATTTGAACTTAAAGCCGAATTTGGGTTTATATCGCAACCTAGTACAACTATTTTGTCTATTTTTGGATGCTTTAGAGTATTAAATGCAAGCGACGCAGGTTCATTATTTTGGATAATTAAATTGGCGATAAAGGGTGTGCTCAATGCAAGTAATACAATTAAGCTTAAAGTAGATAAGAAGAGAGCTGATTTGCGGCCTTTAAATGCCAGTAGGAGCATCAGGCACGCAAATAAACCAAATAGAGGCAGTGGCATAAGTAAACCACCAATCATTTTTTTAATAACAAACATAAGAGTTAAACGCTGTAGAGTTAATTACAGCGATATTACTTATTATATTGATGATTATCGACCGTTATTTAGCTTACACGTATTTAAAAAGTGACGATAAACAGGGTTATCTTTCATGTCTTTTTTCATCGCTAAATACATAGGGCGAGTAAGACCAAGAGCGCCTAAAGGAATTGATTTAATTAAGCCTTGGCTTTCATAAGGTGTAACTAGCCAATCAGGTAAAGCGGCAACGCCCATACCGGCACTTACTAGTTGAAAAATAAGTAATCCTTGGTCAACCGTTTTTAATGTACCGTCAAAACGTGCATTTTGAATGAAATGCTTAAATATATCTTGGCGTTCTCGCGGGATAGGGTATGAAATAATAGTTTCGTTTTTTAAATCAAGCGCTGTTACATACGCTTTTTTAGCAAGTTCATGATCCGGTGCCACAATAAGCTTCAATTTAAAATCAAATAAGTGCGCGTATTCTAATGTGTCGGGTTCGCGTATGTCAGACGTTAAAACTAAATCGAGCTCATCGCTTAGTAAGTCAGGAATAGCGTCGTAACTAAAGCCACGTTCATAATCAATTTTTATATCAGGCCAAAAGTTATTAAATTCTTTAATAGTAGGTAATAACCAATGAAAACATGCATGGCATTCCACGCTCAAACGTAGTTGAGAAATAGGCTGGTTTAAGCTTTCTTTTAAACGACATTTAGTCGCTTCCATTTTTGGCAATATTTCGTGAGCTAATTCAAGTAATAGCATTCCCTGAGGGGTAAAGCGGACTGGTTGAGTTTTACGCTCAAATAATTGGCAATCCAATTTATTCTCTAAATCTTTGATTTGATGAGATAAAGCAGACTGTGTCAAAAATAACTCTCGTGCAGTATTAACCAAAGATCCTGTTTCTTTTAGGGTTGCTATGGTTTTTAAATGTTTAATACCAATCATCTTTAAAAATTCTCATGGGAAAAGTGAGTTCAGCTCAGATTAATTACATACTACGCCTATATAAAAAACGTTTCAACGTCTAGATGGCTAAAATTATGCGTTTTATTGCAGTTTATCGCTATGAATCGTGAAAATATTAGAGTTAGTAATGATAAAAGTCATTTGAAAACTGGTTTGATTAGTTTTAGATGAGTTTGCTTCATGTTGTATTTTAAATATAACGATTGCTGTGCGTTTTAGCTCAGCGTGAGTTTTAACCATGCTGATAACGGTATGAGGTGAGGTTTGTTGAATGCTTACTTTAGATTGTGCTTTAAAAAATAGAGTCGTTTTGCCTTATAGCTTAAGTTTAGCTCAATGGGAGAGTATATGCGTAATACCTAAGCCAGCGACCTACTCGCTGGCTCTTTTTATAAGGGTTTATTAATTAGTAATATGGCTTCTTTGGCAGTGACAGGTTTTGATTTTAAAAAGCCTTGACCATAGTCGCACGCGGTGGATTGCAAAATAGTTAATTGCTCAACTGTTTCTATTCCTTCAGCTACAACTTCAAGTTTTAATGATTGCGCAAGTGATAAAATGGCTTCAACAAGTGGGTTAGTAGAATCCTGGAGATGGTCAATAAAGCTTTTATCTATTTTTAAAATATGAATAGGCAGTTGGTGCAAGTAGCCTAGTGCTGAATAACCTGTTCCAAAATCATCAAGACATAATTTTACTTTTAAAGGTGAAAGACCTTCAATTATTTGAGTGGCGAGTTCTAGATTTTCTATTAAGCCAGATTCGGTAATTTCTAAGCATAAAGAACCAAGAGGTAATTGGTACTTATTATAAATGGAATGTATTTGCGCTACAAAATCGAGGCATGCAAAGTGTCGTGACGATACATTAACGGTGACTTTTAAAAAGCGATGGCCTTGTTGGTGCCAATTTGAAATATGCTGGGCCGCCAAATCAAGTAAATGTAAATCAAGATTTATAATTTGCCCTGTAGTTTCAGCTATCGGTATAAAGTCATTAGGGGGTACAAACCCTTTTGTAGGGTGATGCCAACGAACAAGTGCTTCAAAGCCGATAACTTCACTGGTAGTAATGGTGAAAATTGGTTGAAAATAAAGTTCAAACTCGTTGTGTTCAATACCGTGTTGTAAGTCGTTTTCTATATCGGCATGGGTTTTAAGTTTTTTACGCATCGTGTTATTAAAAAACTTTACCTGACCACGTCCGGTTGACTTAGCTTCATACATAGCGGCATCGGCTTGTTGCAGTAATATATAAGCTTCGTCGTTTACGTTATCTGTATAGGCAACCCCAATACTCGTTGATGCTTGGAGTAAGTGGTTATCTATATTTAAAGGTTTTGATAATGCGTTTTTAATGCGGTTTAAAGCTTCATTAACTTGGTTTTTATGCGTGATGTTTTCCATAAAAATTGCAAATTCATCGCCGCCTAAACGTGCAAATGTATCCGTGCTTCGTACTGTACCTTTAATCAAGTCGCATATTTTTATAAGGAAGTGGTCCCCAACTTCATGCCCGAGCGAATCATTAATACTTTTAAAACGGTCAAAGTCTAGATACAACAGGGCATGGCTAGTACTCTTTTTAGCACGCGTTAAACGTAAAATAGCATGTTTTATACGTTCAATAAGTAGTGAGCGGTTAGCAAGGCCTGTAAGCTCGTCATGTAATGCTTTGTGCTCAAGTTCTTGGCGGGCTAATTGCCTATCAATTGCCATACTTATTTGGCGACTTACATACGTTAGAAGAGTACTATCGTGTTCGTTGTAATGCAGTGTTTTATCGTAGCTTTGTACAACGATAACCCCGCTTATACGATCACTTGTTTGAAATGGAACACCTAACCAAGACTCAGATTGCCGACCTACCATTTTAAAATCACCGTTATTAATGTGACTTTGAAAGGCATCTTTGTTAAGTAATAGGGTTTGCTCTGTTTTTAGAAGGTAATATGAAGCGGTGTCTTTAAGTTGTTCTTTAGATATTTTTTGATGGGTTTTAGTGTTTATACCTTCTTCGACTATATAAACGAGGTCAAGTATATCTACTTTTTTGTCGTATAGAGCGATAAAAAAGTTATCGGCTCGAAGTAAGTTATTTATGATTGAATGCAAGGCTTTAAAAAATGTATCTAGGTCATTCGCTTTGTAAGTTAGGTTAGCTATTTGTAATAAGCTGTTTTCTAATTTTTGTGCATTGTTGAGTTGCTCAACTGTTTTTTGTAAGTTGTTTACTGTATTAACCTGGTTAATCTTGGCACTGAGTAAGTGAGCAACTGTTGTAAGAATTTCAAGGTGTGCATTGGTAAAATAACCTTTGATTGGGTGCTCACAATCAATAACACCTAAAACTTGTTCTTTATATATAAGGGGAACACATAGTTCTGATTGAGCAGGGCGTTCATCAGCGATATAACGGCTGTCTTTCGTTACATCGTTAATAATTACCGCTTTTCCGGTCGTTGCAACAGCGCCCGTTATACCTTCACTAAAACGTATTATTTTACGTTCCGCTTGATATTTGTCCCGCGCGTGTGCAATACCCATTGATGCAACTTGGTTTAATGTATTTGCATTATTGTCAGCTAGATATATGACACAATCAACAAACCCTAAGCGATTTACAACGTGTGTTGTAACATACTCAAACAATTCTTCTAATGTATCGAGTTGCAATAGACTAGATGAAAATTGATTAATGATACTTAGTTGATCAGTTTTTATCTCAAGCGCTCTAGTCGCATCAGTTTTATAAGACATAGGCAATTTATATTATTCTTGTTATTTTTAAATTCACAGTTAAGTTAACCTAATCTTGGGTTTTTGTACAAATTAAAGCGATGAGTGGTTTCAATACTCTGTAAAGTTTTAATATAGCGAGTTTTAATTAATCATAAATCATTACAATAAGCTAATAGCATTGAATTTGCTCATTGTGCTTTTAAATAGTACCTCAGTAATTTTATCCATATAAAAACTTTATTTTTAATAAAATCTTTACTCGAAAACATCATATGCCTATGATCGGATAAATTCAGCCGTGGAACAAAGTAATGACAAGTAATAATACAAACTCTGTAACAACCCTTACTATCACTCGCCCTGATGACTGGCATGTACATTTACGTGATGGTGACCAGTTAAAAGACACTGTACGGGATATTAGCAGGTACATGGGCCGCGCTATTGTTATGCCAAACCTTGTTCCGCCAGCAACGTGCACAGATACGGCATTGTCGTACAGAGAACGCATTATGTCTGCAAATCCACAAGGCAACTTTGAGCCATTAATGGTTTTGTATCTCACGGATAAAACTACACCAGATGAAATAATAAAAGCTAAAGCGACAGGTAAAATAGTAGCAGCTAAGCTTTACCCTGCTGGCGCTACCACTAATTCTGACTCGGGTGTTACATCAGTAAAAAATATTTATCCAGCTTTAAAGGCAATGCAAGAAGTAGGCATGTTGCTGTTAGTGCATGGGGAAGTGACAGATTCGTCGATTGATATTTTTGACCGTGAAAAAGTATTTCTGGATACAATTTTAGGAGATGTAGTAAATGACTTTCCTGAGCTTAAAATTGTACTCGAGCATATTACGACTAAAGATGCAGTAGAGTTTGTAGTTAATGCACCTAGCAATGTAGCGGCAACAATTACAGCGCATCACTTGCTTTATAACCGCAATCATATGTTAGCGGGTGGAATTCGCCCACATTATTACTGTTTGCCAATTCTCAAGCGTAACATTCACCAGCAAGCATTAATGGCTGCAGCAATAAGTGGAAATAAAAAATTCTTCTTAGGAACTGACTCTGCACCACATTATAAAGATAAAAAAGAAGCAGCTTGTGGGTGTGCTGGTGCATACACGGCTCATGCCGCTATTGAATTATATGCTGAAGCATTTGAGGATGCAGGAGCTTTGGACATGCTTGAAGGGTTTGCAAGCCACTTTGGCCCTGATTTTTACGAATTGCCGCGTAATACAGATACAATTACATTACAAAGAAAACCGTGGAAAGTACCTGCAAGTTATACATTGGGCGACTCTGAAGTTGTGCCTATAAAGGCTGAAAATACAATGGATTGGTCTGTCGAATAACCAATAATATATTTAAATCTAAAGCCGCTTAATTTTTAATGCGGCTTTTTTGTTTGTGCTTTTGATATTATTGAAGCGTAATTCGACGACAGGGTGGTTGTAGGTGGCTTTTGATCTCGCTTACAGCAATAAATATTACAATAATACTTATAGTTTTTTGCTTGTAAATTAGTCAGTTAAAGGCGATTTAAAACAAATTTATATTTTTAAGAAATAATTCCTAATTAATAGAGCGAAAAAAAATATAATGTGTTAATCTTACCTTGCTTTGAGTTTTTATGTATTGAATTTACGGATATTGTGCTGCGTTTAAGGTTACCGGTTAGGTTATTACTTGTTCCTGTACTGTACCTCCATATTTTTGAGCATTGACTCAGGGAGGATATTGCCATAATAATATGGCTGAATTTTAATTATTGACTTACAGGAAAATTTAGTATGTCGGTTACTGGTAAAGTAAAGTTTTTCAACGAAGCTAAAGGCTTTGGTTTCATTGAACAAGAAAATGGTCCTGACGTGTTTGTACATTTCAGCGCAATCACTGGTTCTGGTTTTCGCACTCTTAGCGAAGGTCAAGCAGTGACATTCAGCATCAAACAAGGTCAAAAAGGCCCTGAAGCTGAGAACGTAGAAGCAGCATAATTTATTATGTGAACTCTAGTTCATCTTGGTGAAGCAGGTTTCTGTTTCACCATAATTCCCCTTCCTTAAATCTATTTATTTCATACCTCAAATTCTCCTTTTTTTAAATCTAAAAAACTACTCAAACATTCTATCTTTGCAAAGCTAAACAACTAATAATCTAACGAGCAAAACAATCCTCTAATACTTTTAAAAACCATTCATAAGAATTTATTCAATGGGCCTGATACCAGCTTAAATAAAATCGATGCTCAATATCTATCCATGCAAATTCTGTTTCAAGCTTACTCTGTGTGACGAAGGCTACTCATTGATAAGGGCTTCTTGGTGCTTCTATTACTTTATTATGTGAACGTAAAGCTTCATTTATAGTGTATTACTAATAAAGTAGGGTAACTCTTCATGATTAACTTAATTACTGAATTAACCTTAACGTTAAAATAGTATTAAAGAATACTTTAAAGCGGTAAATACAACCTGTTTAATTATCAAAAGCTTTTATGCAGATAAAAGAAATGCATTGTTGAGTTTATTATTACTATTTATGGAAAAACACGTTTTAAAATAGCTTTAAAAGTAACGTATATAAAGCGTGAGTATCCGATATTAAATATTATCCAGTGTTGTTTTTTTGTGCGACAAATGGTTTGTTTTTTCAGATGAAGTGTAACTGAGGTGATAAAACACGATAAAATCGTGTAAAAAATAACTTTTGTTATATCAATTTATATTTTTTTTAGTTTTTTTTCAGTGCGAATTCAGCTTTAGCTAAATGTTGCAATAATGTTGTTTTATGTCAGTGCAATGCGAATAAATACACCCCTTAAAAGGCTTTAATAGAAATATTAAGAAAAAGCTTCGTTGCAATAATGTTAACTGTTGTGGGCTGGTACTTTCGTTTAAGCATTAACTTAGCTATTTATTTACTGAGATTAGTAAACATCAAGTTGACAGCGCTAATTGCATTTAGCATTATTGGAAGGTTGATATCTATTAAAAGATATCAGGGTTGTTCTCCTCGGAGGATAATTAAATTATAAAAGTAACATTACTTAATTGGTTGGGAACTATGTCTGTTAAAATCAGAAAGAGTCTTGTAGCAACTGCGTTGGTTGGCGCATTTGCATTTGCAAGCAGCAATGTGATTGCAGATCCTTTGAATGACGTGCAAAAAGCAGGTCAACAAATTCAAAAGGCTGCGGTTAAGTCTCAAACTAAAATTGACAATGTATATGGTCAAACTCAGGAGCTAATCGCTGAGTACCGTAGCGTTGTTGATGAGACTGAACTTATGAAAGTGTATAACGATCACGTGTCGCGCTTGGTTGATAGCCAAAACGCTTCAATTGAATCGTTTGATCGTCAAATCGCGACTATTGATAACACTAAACAAAACGTTGTGCCTTTGATGTATCGCATGATCGATACGCTTGAGCAATTCATCAAAGCGGACGTTCCATTTAATCTTGAAACGCGTTTAGGACGTGTTGAAAGACTACGTGAGATCATGGTTTCTGCGTCTGTAACGACGTCTGAAAAATTCCGTCAAGTACTTGAAGCTTACACTATTGAAACAGCATACAGCTCTCTTGTATCTGCTTCACAAGGTACTCTAGAAGTTGATGGTAAAAGCATTAACGTTGATATCGGTCAGTTAGGTCGTATCACTTACGTTGCTCAGTCTTTTGACTTGAAACATGCTTGGGTGTGGGATAACAACACTAAACAGTGGAAAGAATTAGGCGAAGAATACCTAAAACCTGTTAAAGAAGTTATTCGTATGGCGCGTAAGCAAGCGACATTAGAACTTGTTAAACTACCTATCTTTGGCGCGGAGTAATCAATAATGAAGAAACTATTTAAAGGTTTTGCTGTTGCAGCAGTACTAACTGTTTCTGCAGGTACCGCGCTTAATGCACATGCAAATACTGGAGCTCTAGATAAAATTCTTGAGCAAGTAAAGCAAGAGCGTATCTCTGAAGGTAAAATCAATAAGCAACGTGAGCAAGAGTTCTTATCAGAACGTGCTGACAAGCAAGCATTACTTAACAAAGCTAAAAGCCAACTTGCTTCTGAGAAGTCTCGTGGTGAAAGCTTAGCTAAGCAATATGCACAAAACGAAAATACGCTAGCTGAAAAAGAAGCAGCTCTTCAAAGTGCCCAAGGTACTTTAGGTGAGATGTTTGGTGTTGTACGTCGTGCAGCTCAAGATGCAATCGGTTCTATCGAAGCGTCACTAGTTAGTGCTGAAAAACCAGGTCGTGCTGAAATCTTACGTTCGTTAGCAGCTGCTAAAGAACTTCCTACAGTTCGCGAACTTGAAGAACTTTGGATTTCACTTCAAACTGAAATGACAGAATCAGCTAAAGTTTCAACTTTTGAAACTGAAGTTGCTGGTCTTGACGGTAACCCGTCAATGAAAAAAGTAACACGTATCGGTAACTTTAACTTAGTTACAGACGATGGTTACTTAATTTATTCACCAGAGACTAAGTCTATCCAGCCTCTAGGTAAGCAACCAGACGGTTATATCTTAGACGGTATCACGGCTCTAGAAAATACATCACCAGATAACTACGCTGGTGTTTACATAGATCCGACTCGTGGTGCTATCTTACGTATCAACACTCAAAAAGCGACCCTTATGGAATACTTCCATCAAGGTGGCGTAGTTGGTTATATCATCACGGCTTTACTTGGCCTAGGTATGCTAATTACTCTAATCCGCTTTGTTGACCTTACACTTACTACTAGTAAGATTAAGAGCCAGCTTAAAAATGTTGCTACACCGAATACAAATAACCCACTGGGTCGTATTCTTAAAGTGTACCATGACAACAAGAACCAAGATGTTGAAAACCTTGAGCTTAAACTTGATGAAGCGATTCTACGTGAAACGCCACGCATTGAAGCTGGTATCAATATAATTAAGATTCTTGCTGCAATCGCACCGTTACTAGGTCTACTAGGTACAGTAATCGGTATGATCTTAACGTTCCAAACAATCACATTGTTCGGTACGGGTGATCCGAAGATCATGGCAGGTAACATCTCTCTAGCACTTGTAACTACAGCGCTAGGTCTAATTGCTGCATTACCACTAATTCTACTTCATGCTCTTGTAGCTGGTCGTAGTAAGTCGGTATTACACATCCTTGATGAGCAAAGCGCGGGTATCGTTGCTACTCACGCGGAGAAGGAGAAAGCCTAATGCTAGTCCTGATGGAGATATGGGAATCTATCAGGGATTTTGTTGGCACAGGCGGCCAGGTTTTATACGTGGTCGCGATAGCACTCTTTCTTATGTGGGTTTTAATGATTGAGCGCTATTGGTTCCTACTTGCAGAATTTCCTCGCACAGCGAAAGAAATTGTAGCAAAGTGGGATGCCCGCCAAGACACTACGTCTTGGTACGCACACAGAATCCGTGAAGCATGGATTTCTGAAGCGTCTGAAAAATTAGATCAGCGTATGTTGTTGATTAAGACATTAGTAGCTGTTTGTCCTTTAATAGGCTTACTTGGTACTGTTACTGGTATGATCTCGGTTTTTGAAACCATGGCCAACCAGGGTACGGGTAACGCACGTTTAATGGCATCAGGTATTTCAATGGCAACAATCCCAACAATGGCTGGAATGGTTGCGGCATTATCTGGAGTATTTTTTAGCTCACGTCTTGAGACAAAAGCTAAAATGGTGAAAGCCAAACTTATTGATAGTATGCCTCATCACTAGAGAGAGAATTAAATATGGCACGTAAACAACGTTTTCGTGAAGAAGAAGAAGCAGCGGTTGATATGACGCCAATGCTTGACATCGTATTTATCATGCTTATTTTCTTTATCGTAACTACATCGTTCGTTAAAGAGGCTGGTATCGAGGTCAATAAACCTAAAGCGGCTCAAGCTACTAAGCAAAAAAATGCTAACATTTTTATTGCTATTCGTAGTAACGGCGAGATCTGGATTGATAAACAGCAGGTTGATGTTGAACGTATTTCAGCAAAAATCGAAAGTTTATTAGCAGAACAACCTACTGAAGTTGTAATTTTGCAAGCTGATAAAGAAGCAAAACACGGCGTAGTGGTTAAAGTTATGGACCAGATTAAAGCGACGGGTGATAACCTGAGAATTTCAATAGCTGGAGATCAGTAATGATTCGTTTTCTGTTTTCACTGATTGCAGGTGGGGCAGTTACTTTCGGCTTGTTCTACTTCATGGCATTCCTCATCTCTGGTGGGGCTGACCGTAATACGGAACAAAAAGAGCAGATCATAGTCGAAATAATGACGAATCCGCCTGAATCTAAGGTGCAGGAGAGGAAGCGTGTACCGCCTCCTCCTCCGCCACCGCCAAAGCAGCCGCCTAAACCGCAGCCGCCACAGCCGGAAAATAATAATCCAAATCCTGGTGCTATGTCATTTAATATGGGAAGCATTGATGTTGGTAGTTCGGCAGGTGGACTAAGTGGTCCTGGTGCATTTGGACGAGATGGTGATGCGACACCTATCGTTCGTATAGAACCAAAATATCCAACGCAAGCAGCACGTGATGGTAAAGAAGGTTGGGTTCAACTTTCATTCACAATTGATGAGCTAGGTGGAGTAACTGACGTTGAAGTAATTGACGCAGATCCGAAACGTATCTTTGACCGTGAAGCTAAACGTGCACTGCGTAAGTGGAAGTACCGTCCTAAGATCATTGACGGAAAACCACAGAAACAACCAGGTTTACAAGTTCAATTAGACTTTAAACTTAACCAAGGCAACTAAGGAGGCGAGTAATGAGAAATTTTTCTAAAGTAACTGCTCTTGCAATTCTTATGTCTGTGTCGGGTGCTACTTTAAGTGCATCTGTTTTAGCAGCGCCGGATTACGCAAAAATTGAAGAGCGTAAAAAAGCAAAAACTAAAATCATGGGCGAGCGTACTGGTAAAAAAGTAATTAAAGCATTTGATTTGTACAACGAAGAAAAAGTTGATGAAGCAATTGTTTTGCTTAGAGAAATCGAGCCTTCGAATGACTTTGATAAAGCGACCGTAAATCGTTACTTAGGTAGCATGTACGCTCAAAAAGAAAAGTATGACGAAGCGATCAAGTACTCTAAGCAAGCCGTTGCACCTGATGTTTTAAACTTTGCTGATCAAGAACAAACTCTTAAGTTGTTAGGTGACTTATACGCTGGTACAGAAAAGTTCCAAGAAGCTAAAAAAGCATATGTAGCTTGGATGGACTTTACCGGTGAAGAGGACCCTACGGTTTATACACGTATTGCTCAAGCTAACTATCAGTTAGAGCAATACCGTGATGTTTTTGAACCAGCAGATAAGGCAATAAAACTTCAAAAAGAGCCTAACAAAGGCCCTTACCAATTAAAACTTGGCGCATACTTTGAGCTTAAAGATTATGCAAACATGGTTAAAATTGGCGAAGAAATTGTTCGTGTATGGCCTGATGATAAAAAAGCTTGGGTTAGCTTAGGTAAGTATTACCTACAAACTGAAGATTATTCTAAAGGTTTAGCAACTATGGAAGTTGCATACAAGAATGGTTACTTTGAAAATGAAGTTGAGTATAAAGTCTTATCTAACTTTTACTCTCTAAATGAGATCCCTTATAAAGCAGCTGTAACGCTAGAAAAGGCCATTAAGAGTGAAAAAGTAGAACGTACAAAGCAGAATGTTAGCGCGATTGCGAGTAATTACCATCGTTCTAAAGATTTAGAAAAAGCTGCTAAGTACTACGAAGATGCTGCTAAATTTGATGACGACGCTGAGCTTTACCGCAAAGCAGGTTCATTACTTTTACAATCTGAAAAATTCAGTGCTGCTATTGTTCGCTTGAACAAAGCATTAGAGCTTGGCTCTGACAAAAAAGGCACAATTTATTCAGATTTAGCTGAAGCGTATTACTACCAAGGTAAGTATAAGCAAGCATATGCTGCAATTACTAAAGCTATGGATGACCCTCGCACACGTAAGTTTGCAAAAGGTTGGTCTACATATATTAAAGATAAAGCCGCTCGCAACGGTGTTAAAATTTAATTTTAATTAGCTTAAGCAACTTATAAAAAGCCCCTCTGGGGCTTTTTTTATTGGAACTACTATGTATAAAAAGCTCTTTTTATCATCACTACTGTGCCTATTTTTAGCTGCATGTTCAAAGCAGCCTCAACCTTATGAGTCGTTTGAGGACGCACAAGTCGCTTTAAAAGCTTTAAACATGGCGCTTGTACAAACAGGTGCTACTAAAGGCAATAACATTGAAAAAGATCAATTGGTTTTCTCTGATGCTTACTTAACAAAACGCCATACTATTTATCAGAGCCTAATGGGTATGGAGCTTAATCTAAATCAAATTGCGCAAGTAAACTATCTGGTAATTGCAGAGCGTTTCCCTGAACGCTACTTTAATTGGCCGGCCCAAGTAAATGTTTTAGAAAACATGCTCGCTTTTGAAGGCTCAAAAAACACACCGGATAATGTTATTACTTGGCTCAAGTTAACCCAAGATACCCTAGACAGTGCTCAACAAAGCAATTTAAAGCTGAACAAGGTTGAACTTACATTGTTACAAAGCTATGTATTAAGTGCGATAGCAAGTAACCATGTTCAACCAGCGCTTAAAAGCCATATAAGAGCTTTTAGCGATTATTTAGCTAGTTATAAGCCAAGAGGAAGTGTGGGTCTAAGAGGTCTGCCAAATGGCACTCAGTGGTATCAGAGCAAACTTAATTACTTTAGTGGCGAAGTACATTCACCGTTAGAATGGGTTACTCTTTTAAACGAAAAAATAAAAGTATTAGATCGTGTTGCATTCGACAGTAAGCTGCCAACTTCTCACCAAAAATCGTTTTTAGTTCAGTATTTATCTGATGAAAAATTAATAGAAGGTTTAGATTGGCAGGCTAACTATCAAGACTTACCTGCAATGGCGAGCGCTATGGATATGTCTAATAAAGATAAAACATTGATGCTTGCGATGATGGAATCAGATATAGGTATTCACTACCATGCGTGGACTTTGCCTCAAGCAAAGGTAAACCTTATAAAGCGCCTACAAATGAGTCCAGAAGAGGCCCAGTACTTGGTTGAAGATATAATTCTCTACCCAGGGCAATCATTTAGCTTTATACAACACATTATATAATGATTTGAAAGTGCGCTTATTGTGCGCACTTTGTACACCGTTGAGTTGCGGGGTCTAGTTCAAGTGACTTAGCTGATATTTTTTCTTCACAATCACAGCAGTAGCCATACTGGCCAATTTCTATTTGACTTAGTGCGGCTTCTAGTTTGGTCATGCGACTGATCAAAAGTGCATACTCAGGGCCTAACTTCTCTGCTGCGCAGTCTAACCATTCATTATTTGCTGTATCAGCTAAAATTTGTATTAAATGGTGATGTGCAGGGTAAGCTGATTTAGAAAGCATGGTTAATATATTTAATTTAACTTGTGCTATTTCATCGTTAAGTCTTTTTTGATGATGCATTATCAGTACAACCTTATTAAATGGGCTTTACGTTATACTGATATTATCTAGAGCCTTTAAGTTAGTCGTTATGATTTGAATCAAGTTGAGGTGCTTTGGCATATTTATTTAATACGCTCGCCACATCTTCTTTACTTTTTAAACGTCTGATTTCGTCAAACAAATCGATAGCTTGCGGGTACTGGCGTTTTAGATAACCAAGCCATTGTTTAGTACGTGAAGCAAAGTATTTTTCATCCTTCGCGGGGTCTTGATGAATAGCTGAGTGAATTAAGTGATAAATAATATGCTCCCACTCAAGGCCATCATATTGCTCATTATTTACATGAGCTTTAATTTTTTTTGCTAAATCAGGGTGCGAAAGGGCGCCACGACCAAGCATTAAATCAGTGCACCCACTTCGTTTTTGACAAAGCATTGCGTCCTCTACTTGCCAAATTTCACCATTGGCAACAACTGCAATATTCTTACCTTTTATTATTGGTGGAATTTTTTCCCAATAAGCTGGCGGGTTATAACCATCTCGTTTGGTTCTGGCGTGAATAGCTACACTATTTGCACCTGCACTTACCACAGCATCAACAATTTCTTGGCTGTTACTGTCATCATCAAAGCCTAAGCGAATTTTTGCACTTACTTCATGTTCATCATCTACAGCATCTCGGACTGCTTTAATAATCGTATACATATGGTCAGGGTCTTTAAGCAGTACAGCCCCCCCTCGGCTACGATTAACTGTTTTGGCTGGGCAACCAAAATTTAGGTCGACCCCATGGGACCCTAATGCGATTGCTCTTATTGCATTTTCGGCTAACGGATTTGCTTCTTGACCGAGTAATTGAACACGCACAGGAGTACCTGCTCGTGTAAATCCATTATTATGTAGTTCAGGGCAAAATCGATGAAAAACTTTTTCAGGTAAGCATGTTTCAACCACTCTTACAAACTCTGTAACGCACAAATCGAACCCACCAATGTCTGTGAGTAATTGACGCATTTTAAAATCAACGACACCTTCCATAGGTGCTAAAACAAGTTTCATAAAGAGATTAATTTTGATAAAAAACTGGAGGCATAGTTTACCTGTAAATCACACATTGATAAATCTGTAATTACCGCCCATATTTGATGTATAAATTGCAAAAGTAAATATTATGAAAATAAATGAAAGTTTTTATTTTTGTACGGGTCTACTTAAGCATACAAGCAATTTAAAAATACATTTTTATTGCTGAGATTTACAACCCTTGATTAAAGAGAGTCATAAAATGAATACAGTTAAAAAAAATACAATCGCGTTAACTTTAGGTGCAGTAGTAGTTGGCTCTGCAAGTTTTGTATCTGCAGATGTACAAGCTAACCCATTTGAGTTTCAACAACTAGTAACAGGTTACCAATTAGATGCTGCAGAAGGTAAGTGCGGTGAAGGCAAATGTGGCGGTGACGCAAAAGATAAAAAAGAAGGTAAATGCGGCGAAGGCAAATGTGGTGGCGACGCAAAAGATAAAAAAGAAGGTAAATGCGGCGAAGGTAAGTGTGGCGGCGATGCAAAAGACGCAAAAGCTAAAACAGAAGGCAAATGTGGTGAAGGTAAATGTGGCGGCGACGCTAAAAAAACTAAAAAAGAAGGTAAGTGCGGCGAAGGTAAATGTGGTGGCCGTTAATATCTTATTCTAAATAAGTTATGCTAAAAGGGCCCTAAGGCCCTTTTTTGTTAAGTTAGAGGTAGTTATGATACAAACTCAAAGTAAAGATTTTGGGATGGTGGGCCTTGGCCTACGACGAGAAATGCTTGATGAGCTGCTTGAGCATGTGCCTAATCAAGTAGACTTTTTAGAAGTTGCGCCAGAGAACTGGTTAAAACTGGGTGGACGCTTTAAAAAGCAATTTAAAACATTAACCGATGCTAATAATTTTGTGTGTCATGGATTATCACTGTCTATCGGTTCTCCCGAACCTCTTGATGTTGAATTTGTTAAGTCTTTAAAAGTGTTTTTTGAAGAGCACAATATAAAAATTTTTAGTGAGCACTTAAGTTACTGCTCCGGTACAGGGCATATGTATGACTTAATGCCCATTCCATTTACACAAGATGCTATAGCACATGTTGTTCCTCGTATTAAACAAGTTCAAGACATACTAGAGCAGCAAATTGCGATAGAAAATGTTTCCTATTATGGCGCTCCTGGACAGCAATTATCAGAACTTGAATTTACGAATATTATTTTAGAGCAAGCTGACTGCAAACTTTTACTTGATGTGAATAACATTTATGTTAATTCGATAAATCATGGCTACAACGCGCAAGCATTTTTAACTGGGTTACCTTCTAATCGTATAGCCTATGGGCATGTTGCTGGCCATTATAATGAGGCTGATGACTTAATTGTTGATACACATGGCGCTGATGTGATTGATCCTGTTTGGGAGCTACTCGATAAAGCATACGAAGTGCATGGCGTATTTCCAACCTTGCTTGAGCGCGATTTTAATATTCCTACCATGAATGTTTTAACCAAAGAGTTAGATATAATTCATGATCTACAGGCTAAACACTTTGATTCAACTGTTTCAAAACAACGAGCTTAATATAAGCCTTTATCAACATTAAAAGAGTGCCTAGTTATGAGCTTTATTGAAATACAAAACGAATTTATGGCGCATATTCGCGAGCCTCAAAAAAATAAAAAGCCCAGCGGTATCGAAGACAGGCGTATGGCTATTTATCGCGACCTATTTTTTAATAACATTGAAGGTTTTATATCATCAGGTTTTCCGGTATTAAAAACGTTATATACCCAGAAGCAATGGCAAGCCCTCGTACGCCAGTTTTTTAGCGAATATGATTGTCATTCGCCGTACTTTTTAGACATAGCAGGGGAGTTTATTAATTACTTATCAAGTGATTATAAAATGAAAAAATACGATCCCGTGTTTATGTTTGAGCTTGCCCATTATGAATGGGTAGAGCTAGATGTATCCATTGCACACGAAGATGAGCAAGAGAAAAAATTACAAACAACAGCGCTCACTAGTTCAGCTTTATATTTATCGAAAACGGCAAGAAATTTAAGTTATCAATTTCCGGTTCAAAATATTAGCAATCGCTTTAAACCAAAAGAGCCATCACCTCAGCCTAATTATTTTGTTGTATATAGAGATGAAGATGATGACGTTCAATTTCTGGCTACGAATGTGATGACAGCTTTGCTATTGTCAATCATAGAGGCAAGCGAAGGCGCGACATTTGACAACGTCTGCCAACAGGTATTAGCTCATGCACCACAATTTAATGCAGAGCAAATTGCTCAAGGTGCACTGGTTACTCTTAATGCTATGGTTGAACGAGGAGTAATTGTGACAAAAAATCAAGACTAAGGTCTTTATTGATGATTTTACATCGTCTATTATGGCAGCCTTATTTGCCGTGCTTAATAAAAGGTTGTACCAATGTCAGATGATAAAGACTTTAAAGATCCGTTCAACGCTACTTACTTTCTTGCTTTTTTAGCTGTATTTGCAGGGATTGGTTGTTTAAATGCAATATTAGGCTGGATCACTAGCTTAACGTAAAATGTATAGCGTTTATTAAGGCTGTTGCTAACTTCAGCCTTGAACCACTTTATTTTAATTACCCCTTCCATATTTAATACTTCTTATATAATAACGCCAAACTCGCAATTAAAGGTTAGTTAAGGTTATAATCACCTGCTTTGTAATATAAACAATTGAGCAGTTAAAATTATGACTCAAGTAACACCAGCAATTATCAAAAACAGCATAACTACAATTGCTGATTATCCAAAAGCGGGCATTATGTTTCGCGATGTAACCACTTTAATGGCAAATCCAGAAGCCTTTAAAGCAACTATTGACGCGTTTATCGCAGAATATAAAGATCAGGGCTTTACTAAAATCATAGGCACAGAATCACGTGGTTTTATTTTTGGTGCGCCATTGTCTTACGCGTTAGGCATTCCGTTTATTCCAGTACGTAAACCAGGTAAGTTACCACGCGAAGTTATTCGCCAAGATTACTTACTTGAGTACGGTGAAGACACGCTAGAACTGCATGTAGATGCAATTGTACCTGGCGACAAAGTATTACTAGTTGATGACTTATTAGCAACTGGTGGCACAATTGAAGCCACTGCTAAGTTAGTTAATAAACTAGGTGGCGAAGCCACAGATGCAGCATTTGTTGTATCACTACCAGAACTTGGTGGCGAGCAGCGCATCAAAAAAATGGGTATTAAAATCCTAAAATTGGTTGAATTCGAAGGCGAGTAATCGATGAGTTATCAGGTTCTAGCGAGAAAATGGCGTCCTCAAACCTTTCATGAATTGGTTGGGCAGTCTCATGTTAAGCAAGCGCTTGTAAATGCGCTTACGCAAAATAGACTGCATCACGCTTATTTATTCACTGGAACCCGCGGTGTAGGTAAAACCACCATTGCACGTATTTTTGCTAAAAGCCTAAATTGCGATGAAGGTATATCTGCAAATCCGTGTGGACAATGTAGCAGCTGTTTGGATATAGAAGCAGGGCGCTACATTGACCTACTCGAAATAGATGCGGCTTCTCGTACAAAAGTAGAAGACACTCGCGAAATACTTGATAATGTTCAATATGCACCAACGCGTGGACGTTATAAAGTATACCTAATCGATGAAGTTCACATGCTTTCTAAGCACAGCTTTAACGCGCTTTTAAAAACGCTTGAAGAGCCACCAGAGCATGTGAAATTTTTATTGGCGACCACCGATCCTCAAAAATTACCAGTTACTATTTTATCTCGCTGTCTACAATTTAACTTAAATGCCTTGTCGCAAAGTGAAATTAAAACACAGCTTGAACACGTACTTACTCAAGAGCAGCTTAGCTTTGATAACGATGCACTTAGCATTATTTCAAAAGCCGCTGATGGCAGTATGCGTGATGCACTTAGCTTAACCGACCAAGCTATTGCGCAAACAAATGGTGATATTAATAATCAAGCAGTACAAACAATGCTTGGTTTAATGGATACTCATTATAGCCAAAGCTTGCTTGCAGCATTACTTGCACAAGATGGCGCTGCGCTAGTGGATGAGATTGCGCAGGTGGCAAGTCGTAATCCTAATTATGTGGCATTGCTTGATGATTTAATTGCACTTACACATTTAACACAACTAGCCCAGTTAGTGCCTGAAGCGGCAGGGCTAGATGAAAAAAATGTAGATTATATTGCTCATGTTGCACAACATACGAGCCCACAACAAATTCAAATTTATTATCAGTTACTGTTAAATGGTAAAAAAGATTTACAATGGGCACCAGAGCCTCGCTTAGGTTTTGAAATGATTATGCTAAGATTATTAGCATTTAAGCCTACAGACGCGCAACAAACTGTACACACAGCAAACGAAGAGCCGGCCCCAAATAAACAAGGCCGCGCAAATGCACTGCGAGATATATTAAATAAAAATAAAACATCGCAAAACACCGTCGCTGGCCAAAGTAGTACTCCAGTAAATAATACTAAGCCAGTTAGCAATGCAGAGCAGCCTAAAGCCGTTGAGATAGAGCCTTCAGCTAACGCAGCCGCTCAGTCATCAAATAATGAAGTCGTGCAAAGTAATAATGAGCCGGCCCAAGTTGCAGTAGAGCAACCGGTTCAACAAAGTGAAAACGCTTCAAAGCAACAGGCTTTAGCTAAAGAGCAACCACAAACCAATGTTGTTTCAGATGCTCAAGCCCAGCGACAAAGTGAAGATGAAGCTTATATGCTCCATAGTGATGCTGAACAAACGCTGGCCTCGCAATTTGACGATATAATGAGTAGCGCTGTAGATCAGGGTTTTAAACCTGCACCTACTGCAAACTCAGAGTCTTCACCAGAGCCCTTAACAAATCACAATGCAAGTACGCCAATAGCTGAACAAGAAGCGCAGGCGCAATCTGCCATTGCTCGTATTTTACGTGACAGAAACATATCCGGTGCGGGTAGGTTATCAAGCAAGAGTACAAGCACCTCTGCAAATAATGTAGCAGCGCAGCCAAACCAAGCGCCCGCTAAAAAGCCTGAACACCAGCAAAGAATGCCTAAAGCTCAAAGTGTTAACCAAGATAGCACCGCTGAAAATACAAACGAGCTCAACAGCGTTACAAACGTAGCACCTAGCGATCCCCCACCTTGGGTGAATGATAGTGCAGATGCAAGTGAAAAAAAGCATGAGCTCCCACTAACAGGGAGCGAAAGCCAGGCACATGGTCACGCTAATACAAAACCAGCACGAAAAGTTGATTTTAAAGAAAAGCATCAAACAATTACCGAAAATCTAGCGCCAGAGCTACTTGAGCAAATAAACCCTCAAAAAGTACCTGAAGCAGCGCCCGAGGAAATTAGCATTCCCGTGCCTGATGATTTTCAAAGTCCAATTAGTGAAATTAGATTTGCACATCAACAAGATGAATGGGCTTATTTAATTAAACGTATGGGACTGGGTGGTCGTATGCGCCAATTTGCGTTGCATTCAATATTTACCAAGCAAGGCAACAGCTTACATATAGACGTTGATGAATCACAAAAGCATTTAGATACACCGATGCTTCGCCAAAGATTAGATGCCGCATTGTCGAGTATTTATGAGCATAACGTGTCGTTAAGTATTAATTTTGCTAAGGGAGTTATTGATTCTCCTTATCTTATTCAGCAAAAAATAGATGCAGGACGTCATCAACAAGCAATCGATGTGATCACATCGGATGAAAACATAGTACAATTTCAGCAAGTATTTAGCGCCGAAATTGACGAAAACAGTATTCAGGCATTGTAATTACTTACAATCGCCCTTATGTTCATGTTAATTAATGTATTAAAAGAAAGAGAGAAAGTTATGTTTAAAGGTGGAATGGGCAACATGATGAAGCAAGCGCAGCAAATGCAAGATCGCATGCAAAAAGCCCAAGACGAAATCGCAACTCTTGAAGTTGTTGGTGAAGCCGGTGCAGGTTTAGTTAAAGTAACTATGCTTGGTAACCACAATGTACGTCGTGTTCAGCTTGATGAAAGCTTGATGGAAGAAGACAAAGACATGATTGAAGACTTACTTGCAGCAGCATGTAACGATGCTGTTCGCCGTGTTGCAGAAGAAACACAAGAGCGTATGGGTAAAGTAACTGGCGGTATGCAATTACCACCAGGTATGAAAATGCCGTTTTAAGTCAATAATGCAACTTTCAGATAGTTTAAATCAGCTTATAGAAGCACTGCGCTGTCAACCGGGCATTGGTCCAAAGTCAGCGCAACGTATTGCTTTTCACCTGCTTGAGCGCGACCGAAAGGGAGGCACTCAGCTGGGCAATGCACTCACTAAAGCAATGACCGCCATAGGGCACTGTCAGTCTTGTCGTACTTTTTGCGAACAAGCTCAGTGCGATATTTGTTTAAGTACAAAACGCCAAGACAGCGGTATATTATGTGTTGTTGAATCGCCTACTGACGTACTTGCCATCGAGCAAACAGGTCAGTATTTAGGTCTATACTTTGTATTAATGGGTCACTTATCGCCAATAGACGGTATTGGTCCTAAAGAGATTGGCTTAGATGTTTTAGAGCAAAAGCTTGCTCAAGGCGATATTAATGAGGTTATTTTAGCGACTAACCCTACGGTTGAAGGCGATACTACCGCACATTATATTGCTCAGCTTTGTCATAAATACAAAGTAGGCGCTTCACGTATTGCCCATGGTATTCCTGTGGGAGGTGAGCTTGATTTAGTAGATGGTAGAACACTTATGCATGCCTTTAGCGGCAGGCGCCTAGTTACTCAAGACTAGCTCTAAGTCACTATTTGAAAACAAATTACCAAAGCCTACATGATTAAATCATGTAGGCTTTTTCGTTTTTAAGGTAAGCTTAAAAACAATCTAATTTATTTTTGGGCTATGTCTCTAATTAGTAAGGAATACAATGAAAGATAACCAACCCTATCAAGGTGCATTACTCGGTAGTAAGCGTTTTTTACCGCTTTTTATTACGCAGTTTTTCTCAGCGATAAACGATAACGTGTATAAGCAATCAGTGCTTATTCTATTAATATTTCAGGCTGCAACGCTTGCAGATGGCGCACTTTATTCAAATATTGCTGCTGGGTTATTTATTCTTCCGTTCTTTTTATTTTCAGGGATGGCAGGGCAGCTTGCAGAAAAAACAGAAAAATCAAAATTGATTAGAATCGTAAAACTATGTGAAATCCCTATTATGGTTGTTGGGGCAGTTTCTATTTTAACTCAGTATGTGTGGCTAATGTTAGCCACCGTATTTTTAATGGGCGTGCAAAGTACGTTTTTTGGTCCATTAAAATATTCTATTTTACCGCAGCACGTAGCACCGAATGAATTAACAAAAGCGAATGGTTTGGTTGAATCAGGCACGTTTGTGGCGATACTAATGGGTACAATTTTTGGCACTTATTATATTACTCAATCAGTAGGGCCTACGCTTATAAGTATTGCAGTATTAGTATTGGCCGTGATGGGTTATGTGAGCAGTCGCTTTATACCCACTAGTGAAGCAAACGAGCCTAACTTAAAATTTACCTATAATATATTTTCATCGACAAAAAACGTATTTTCAGCACTTAATTCGCAAACAGAATCGGTTGGTAAATCAGTACTTGGGATCAGTTGGTTTTGGTTAATTGGCGCCATCGTTTTAACGTCCCTACCAAATTATGTAAAACACACAATGGGCGGCGATGAACTGGTTGTAACTAGCGCGCTTGTTGTGTTTTCACTAAGTATTGCTATTGGTTCGTTACTGTGTGAAAAGCTTTCCCGCTCTCGAATAGAATTAGGAATTGTGCCTTTTGGCGCGATCTTAATTACCTTGTTTTTATACTTACTGAGCCAAGAGCCAGCCATTAGCTCTTATTTACCTCAAAACCTTGAGTTATTGACGCTTCAGGAGCTATTAAAAACAGGCGATATGGTGTGGCACTTTGTATGGATGGCAGGCATTGGTATTGGCTCTGGTTTTTACACTGTACCGCTGTATGCGCTTATTCAACAGCGTACTGAAGAGTCGAGTCGCTCACGAGTTATAGCGGCTAACAATGTATTAAATGCACTGTTTATGGTGGGCAGTGCTGTTTTAAGTATTGTAACGCTGTCTGTTTTTCAGTGGAGTATTTCAGAGTTGCTACTGTTACTTGCCGGGCTAAACTTACTTATCTCTGTTTATATTTATACCAAAGTACCAGAGTTCTTTTTACGATTTATTATATATATTTTAGCTATTTGTATGTACAGAGTGCGTACAAAAGGTGAAAGTAATATACCTGATGCAGGCGCTGCGGTTGTCGTGTGTAATCATGTCAGCTTTGTTGATTGGATGTTTATTTTAGCCGCATCACCAAGGCCTATCCGGTTTATGGTATTTGCCCCTATTTATTATTCGCCGGCCCTACATTGGTTATTTAAAATGGCTAAGGCTATTCCCATTAACAGTGAAAAAACCAGTCCAGAAGCGTTTAAAAAAGCCTTTGACGAAGTAGCTGCTGCGCTTAATAAAGGCGAACTTGTTGGTATTTTCCCTGAAGGAAAACTAACCAGTGACGGCTCAGTGGATATTTTTCGCCGTGGAATCGAGCGCATTATTGAGCGCTCACCTGTGCCCGTTATTCCTGTGCACTTAGGTGGTTTATGGGGCAGCATGTTTAGTCGTAAAGCTAAGTGGCAATTGCCTCGATTAAAATGGTCTTTGGTGTCGGTTGCAGTCGGTGCCCCGATTGCTGCTGATAAAGTAGTAGCAGATGATTTACGTGAAAAAGTATTGGCTTTAAAAGCGCTTCATTCAAAAGATAGTGACTAATTTAATGATTAACTTAATGGCTAATTCAACATCGCAAACACCCTCAGAACAACCCATTATAGTTGATGATTTTGTAGCCCCTAAGTGCGACGGGTTTATTGAAATATTATATCAAGATGACGATATTTTACTGATCAATAAACCCAGTGGACTATTAAGCTTATCAGGTAAAAATCCGCTTAATTGGGACTCAGTGCATCACCGCTTAGTAAATGGTCAAAAGGGCTTAACAGCTGCATTTGCAGAGGCTAAGTTACCGCATCGGCTAGATTTGGGCACATCGGGCATTATGATTGTTGGGTTAAACGCGATTGCGTCAAAGCACCTTAATAAGCAATTTCAAGCGCGTACTATTCAAAAGCGTTATGTAGCCATGTTAGAGGGATGCTTGGCTGTTGATGAAGGGCAAATTACTGCGCCAATTGCAAAAGATAAACTGCTTTTTCCGCGTGTTAAAATTTGCCAATCGACAGGTAAAACAGCGCTGAGTGAATATAAAGTACTTAAGCGGCTCAGGCAGCCGTGCAGAACCTTAGTGCAATTTACACCTATTACTGGGCGTACCCATCAATTACGAATACACAGCCAGTTTATAGGGCACCCAATTTTAGGCTGTGATTTATATAAAAGTGCGCAAAGTGAATATATGGCAGGGCGGTTACAATTACATGCCAGCGATTTATATTTTGAACATCCAACAACAGGTGAAAAGATTCATATTAATTGTCCGCATTCGTTTTAAACAAATTAATGGTTCTTTGTTTTCGTTTCACCTTTTTTAAATTTTTCCCTTGAAGTTCTAACACCTCACCCCATATTAAGTGCATAACGCAGACACTTTGCAAATTGGAGATATATAAATGACTGCAGCACAAAAAGAAACATTAGGCTTTCAAACAGAAGTAAAACAATTATTAAACTTAATGATTCATTCTCTTTATTCTAATAAAGAAATATTTTTACGTGAGCTTGTGTCAAATGCATCAGACGCAGCAGACAAGTTACGCTTTTTAGCATTATCTCAAGGTGACCTTTATCAAGGTGATGCCGATTTACGTGTTCGTATTAGTGCAGATAAAGAAGCAAATACAATTACCATTTCAGATAATGGTATTGGTATGACGCGCGATGAAATCATTAGCTCATTAGGTACTATTGCAAAGTCGGGTACTGCTGAGTTTTTCAAAAACTTAACGGGTGATCAAAGTAAAGATTCACAGTTAATTGGTCAATTCGGTGTTGGTTTTTACTCAGCATTTATTGTTGCTGATTTAGTCACTGTTCGTACACGCAAAGCCGGTGAAACAACCGCTTATGAGTGGGAATCTCAAGGTGAAGGCGAATACACACTTCAAGAAATTGAAAAAGAAGGCCGTGGTACCGACATTATTTTACATCTTCGCGATGAAGAAAAAGAATTTGCTGATGACTGGCGCCTACGTAGTATCGTTACTAAATACTCTGATCACATCTCAACGCCAGTACAAATGTTTAAAGCAGAAGTGCCTGAATCTGAAGGCGAAGACGGCGAAAAAATTCCAGCAGTACCAGGTGAGTGGGAAAGCATTAACCGCGCGACTGCATTGTGGACACGCGATAAATCAGAGCTTTCTGATGATGAATACAAAGAGTTTTACAAGCATGTTAGCCATGATTGGGAAGAGCCACTTAGCTGGGCACATAATAAGGTTGAAGGTAAAACTGAATACACTAGCCTTTTATATATTCCTAAAAAAGCACCTTTCGACTTATGGAACCGTGAACGTCAAAGTGGTTTAAAACTTTACGTACAACGTGTGTTTGTAATGGATGATGCTGAGCAGTTCATGCCAAGCTACCTTCGCTTTGTAAAAGGCTTACTAGATTCAAACGATTTACCACTGAACGTATCTCGTGAAATTCTACAAGACAACAAAGTAACGCAAGCTATTCGTAAAGGGTGTACATCGCGTATTATTAAAATGCTTGAGCGTATGGCTAAAAACAAAGCTGACGATTACCAAGTATTTTGGAATGAGTTTGGTCAAGTAATGAAAGAAGGCCCAGCTGAAGATGCTGCCAATAAAGAAGCTATTTGTAAGCTACTTCGTTTTTCTTCGACACACACTGATTCACAAACACAAGATGTGTCGCTTGAGCAATATGTTGAACGCATGAACGAAGGCCAAGACAAAATTTACTACGTAGTAGCTGATACATTCACCGCTGCGAAAAACTCACCGCATTTAGAGATTTTCCGCAAAAAAGGCATTGAAGTATTACTACTAAGTGACCGTGTTGACGAGTGGATGATGAGTCACCTAACTGAATTTGCTGATAAGCAACTACAGTCGATCACACGTGGTGACTTAGATTTAGGTAAGCTTGACGACGAAGAAACTAAAAAAGCGCAAGAAGAGTCTGAAAAAGAAATGGCTGGCCTTGTTGAACGTATTAAAACAGCACTAGGTGATGACGTTAAAGAAGTGCGCTTTACGCACCGCTTAACAGATTCTCCAGCATGTGTTGTAAGCGACGACAACGACATGAGCTCACAAATGCAAAAGCTAATGGAGTCTGTTGGTCAAGCAGCCCCTGAAGCAAAACCTGTGTTTGAGCTAAACCCAGAGCATCAACTTGTTAAGCACTTAAATGACGAACAAGATGAAGATAAGTTTGCGCAGTGGTCACACGTTTTACTAGATCAAGCGCTACTTGCAGAACGCGGTACACTTAAAGATCCAACAGGATTTGTTACTCGCTTAAATAAATTGATGCTTGAACTAAGTAAATAAGCAAATAGCTATTTACTCAGTTAATAAAGTATAAATTATGTACTTTAAATAAAAGGGAACGTGTGTTCCCTTTTTTAATGCCCTGTAAACACCCCAACGGCTCATCAATTAGTATAAGTTGCTTGAGTATCGGCGGCGCTTGTGGAAGAATTCAGGCTTTAAAATAAATATCCATACTAGGGGACAATAATATGCGCATTATTCTTTTGGGCGCGCCGGGTGCAGGTAAAGGTACTCAAGCTCAGTTTTTAATGGACAAATACGGTATTCCACAAATTTCTACTGGCGATATGTTACGTGCGGCAATTAAAGAAGGCACGCCACTGGGTCTAGAAGCAAAAAAAGTAATGGATGCTGGTCAACTAATTTCTGACGATATTATTATTGGTTTAGTTAAAGAGCGTATTACTAAAGCGGATTGTGAGAAAGGTTTTTTACTTGATGGCTTCCCGCGTACAATCCCGCAAGCGGATGCAATGAAAGAAAATGGCGTAGTGGTTGATCACGTTATTGAATTTGACGTGGCTGATGAAGTCATTGTTGAGCGTATGGGCGGACGTCGCGTTCATCCTGGTTCTGGTCGTGTTTACCACGTTGTTTATAATCCACCAAAAGTGGAAGGTAAAGACAACGAAACTGGCGAAGACTTAATTGTTCGCGCTGATGATACTGAAGAAACAGTACGTAAACGTTTAGGTATTTACCACGAGCAAACTATGCCATTGGTTGATTACTATCAAGCAGAAGCGGCTGCTGGTAATACTCAATACCATAAACTAGATGGTACACAAGCTGTTGAAACTGTTAGCCAACAACTTGGTGAACTTTTAGGTTAATTATAAAAGCACATTAAAAAACCGCCAATTGGCGGTTTTTTGTTTTAAGGCTATTTAGCATTGCTTAATTAGTGCTACTTAATGGACTTTACAATGTTTTAAGTTTCTCAATTACGCTGTTGTATTCTGGTTCAGTTGAAAGGCTACTAACTAACTGTTTATAAATGACGTTATGGCTTTCATCTAAAATAAAGACTGTTCGCGTTAGTAAGCCCATATCTTTAATAATCAATCCGTATTTCTGACCAAAATCACGCCAAACAGAATCTGATAACGTAGTGATTTTATCGATATTTTCAGCTTTGCAAAAACGCTTTTGAGCAAATGGTAAATCAGCACTAATTGTTAGCATAACTACACTTGGGAATTGTGAGGCTACTTTTTCATTAAAGTGCTTAGTTTGCAGGCTACAAATGCCGGTATCTAGGCTGGGTACTACACTTATTAATACAGCTTGGCCTTTATAATCCTCAAGTGTCACTGGAATAAAGTTGTCATCAACAACTTTAAAGTTTGGCGCACTATCTCCAATTGAGATACCTTGACCTAATAAAGTGACTGGTTTGCCTTGTGCGGATACTTTTCCTGCATCAAGTGTGTTTTCTGGATAGTCGGCTGCAATAGCCACAGAACAAAATGCACTCAAAGCAAAGGCAAGTGAACGTAACATAAGGTATTTCCTTTTAAATTAACGCAATGGGCGTCAGTGTATTATACTGGGCTTTAGTTACCAAGTGATTAAACCTGCTTAATAGAGTGGGTATTAGCTCTGAAATATAAAAATTGTAACTATGCTAAACTTTGATTAACATGAAGTTACAAAAGATATCTTCAATAATAAAAATAAAAACCATCATAAAATGATTTTAATGCTCATTACTGGTTTAGAAACAGAGAGATAATATGTCAACATCGGTATTAATATGTGATGACTCGAAATTAGCTAGGCGTCAGCTAGCTCGCTCATTACCTGAAGATTGGGACATTAAAGTTGAATTTGCACTTGACGGCGTTGATTGTATAAAGCAAATAAAGTTAATTGAACCAGAGATACTTTTTCTCGATTTAAACATGCCAGAAATGGACGGTTATGAAGTTTTAATCGCTATGAAAGAACAGGGGCTTAATATTCTCACTGTTGTTGTCTCTGGTGATATACAACCAAGTGCACACCAAAGAGTGCTTGAGCTTGGTGCTATCGATTTTATTCAAAAACCATGTTCTCCCGAAAAACTAGCCAGCATAATTGAACACCATGGGATTAAAGATAAAGCCATGCGTGAGCGTCTCTCTCATTCGCTAGGAGAGCAAGTCGACCCTGATGTTCGGGATATATACCAAGAGCTAACTAACGTTGCTATGGGGCAGGCTGGGGATTTACTTGCACGTCTTCTTAATGTATTTGTAGAGTTACCAATTCCTAATGTGAATATTTTGGAAGTTAATGAACTCGATATGGCGCTGCAGTCTATAGATAATAACGCAGCTACATCGGGTGTGTGCCAGGGCTTTATTGGCGGTGGTATTTCGGGCGAGGCGCTATTACTTTTAAATGATTCAAGCTTTAAAGAAATAGCTTCTTTGATGAACTATGACGGCGAGTTAAACGATAAAGTTGAACTTGAGCTGCTTATGGATATTAGTAATATTTTGATAGGCGCTATTTTAACGGGTCTTTCAAAACAGCTCGATATGTCATTTAGCCAAGGGCACCCGATTGTACTTGGCCAACACAGAGATGTATCTGAGTTGGTTAAATCAAACAAGTCACGTTGGCAACGCACCCTTGCAATAGAGATTAGTTACGGTATTGAAAACCATGATATAAACTGCGACCTCATGCTGTTATTTACTGAAGATTCACTTAAAACTTTGAAATACAAAGTTGCTTACCTATTAGAAGATTAAGTTATGGCCGCTGATTTAGAAATGAATGAGATCCATTGGTTAATGGATATGTTTAATACCGTTGATGTAGGCCTTGTGGTACTCGATAGGGATTATAAGGTGTGTGTATGGAATGGTTTTATGGAAAACCATTCAGGGCTTCTACCAAGCGCAGTAAAAGATAAAGATCTATTTGATTTATTTCCTGCAATAGACGAAAAATGGTTTAGAAGTAAATCTGAGTCGGTTTTTGTTTTAAAAAACCGCTCTTTTACGATTTGGGAGCAGCAGCCATACATTTTTAGGTTTAAAAATTATCGACCTATTACTGGTAAAGCTGATTACATGTATCAAAATGCGACATTCATCCCTCTTACCAATACGATGGGCGAAGTTAGCCACATTTGTATTATTTTGTATGATGTAACAGATGTCGCGGTAAATAAAAAAGAGCTTGAAGAGTTAAATAAAAAATTAGAACAAGTAAGTCAAACAGATAGCTTAACGCAGCTTGCAAACCGTGGACACTGGGAAGGTACGCTACGCCAAGAGTTTTTAAGAGTTAAGCGAAGTGGTGGCTGTAGTACATTATTAATGTTTGATATTGATCACTTTAAAAAAATAAATGATGAATATGGTCATAGCTGTGGTGATGAATCGCTTCGTCACTTATCTAACTTACTACGTACGACGCTGCGCGAGACTGATGTTGCAGGGCGCTATGGCGGTGAAGAGTTTGCAGTGACATTGCTTGATACAGATAAAGAAGGCGCTTTTGTATTTGCTGAGCGTTTAAGGGTATTGATTGAAAGTAACCCTGTTAAGTATAAACACTTTGAAATAACAATGACGGTAAGTATAGGGCTGGCTGGTAGCAGTAATGATTTTAAAAATCATGAGCGCTGGATAGAGGCTGCAGATAAAGCACTGTACCAGTCTAAAAATACAGGGCGAAATAAAGTAATAGCCTACGAAGATATAAAAAATGACGCTTAAGCGTCATTTTTTATATCCAGAATTTAGGGTTAAATAATACCGTGTTTTTTTACAATCTGCTGAGCAAATCCAATCAGTATGGAAATTGTATTGCCCTTCATTATTGTGTTGTGTGTCGAGAGTCATCTATTGGGCATTGACCAATCATTGAAACCTCACCAGAATTTGACTCTTGCTCTAGTTTTACTTTAAAGCCCCATAATCTGTAAAGATGCTTAAGCACTTCCTCGTGCGAGTTTGCTAAAGGAATATTGTTATGAGGTACATAGCGTAGGGTTAATGAACGGTCACCTCTAATATCAACATCATACACTTGAATGTTAGGCTCATGATTACTTAAATTGTACTGCGCTGAGAGTGCTTCTCTCACTGCCTTATAGCCGTTGTCGTTATGTATTGCGCCAATTTCTAGATGGGGATTATTAGTATGGTCAATAATAGTAAATAATTTAAAATCACGAATTAACTTAGGCGATAAAAACTGGCTAATAAAACTTTCATCTTTAAAGTTTTCCATTGCAAAATGCAGTGTATCTAGCCAGTTACTACCTGCATATTCAGGAAACCAGCGTTTATCTTCTTCAGTTGGGTGTTCACATATTCTGCGAATATCAACCATCATATTAAAGCCTAAAGCATATGGGTTAATGCCTGAATAATACTTACTGTTATAAGGTGGCTGATAAACTACGTTGGTGTGGCTTTGTAAAAACTCTAACATGAAAGAGTCGGTGAGCTTTCCCTCATCATATAAGTGATTAAGGATGGTGTAATGCCAAAAAGTTGCCCAGCCTTCGTTCATTACTTGAGTTTGCTTTTGTGGGTAAAAGTATTGCGAAATTTTACGAACAATACGTATCACTTCACGTTGCCAAGAATCGAGTAATGGGGCATTTTTTTCAATAAAATACAAAATATTTTCTTGAGGTTCAGAAGGAAAATGGCGGACTTTCTTTTTGGTTTCTTGCTGTTGCTCAGGAATAGTCCGCCATAATTCGTTTACTTGCGATTGAAGGTAGTCTTCACGCTCTTGTTGGCGTTTTTGTTCTTCAAATAACGATATTTGTTGTGGACGTTTGTAGCGATCGACTCCGTAATTCATTAATGCATGACATGAGTCGAGCAGGGCTTCTACTTGTGTAATACCGTGCTTTTCTTCACAGCGGCTTATGTAGTTTTTAGCAAATACCAAGTAATCAATAATTGAGCCAGCATCGGTCCAGGTTTTAAATAAGTAATTACCTTTAAAAAATGAGTTATGTCCGTAACATGCATGCGCCATTACAAGTGCTTGCATAGGTAGGGTATTTTCTTCCATTAAGTACGCAATACAAGGGTCTGAATTTATCACTATTTCGTAAGCGAGACCCATTTGTCCGCGCTTATAATTTTGCTCTGTTTGAATGAACTTTTTACCGTACGACCAATGACTGTAGCCAATAGGCATACCAACGCTTGAATAAGCATCCATCATTTGCTCTGCGGTTATCACTTCAATTTGATTAGGGTATGTGTCTAACCTGTAGTGAGCTGCAACACGGGCAATTTCACCTTGGTACTCATTTAATAAATCAAAGGTCCAATCTGGGCCATCACTCATTCGTTTATCATTCATAATGCTACCTCGCTTTAGGCTATGCAGAGTTTTGCTGTTGACGACCTTTTTTAAATAGCTCCCTAAAAATTGGGTAAATATCTTCAACGCTTTGAATATGCTGTATGGCGAAATTATTATGGCTGTGTGTTATAGATTCATATTCGCGCCATAGGCTTTGATGAGCACGAGTGGTTATTTCAATATAAGCAAAATAGCGTACTGCGCTTAAGAGCTTATTACGTAATATTTCACCACACTGCGGCGTGTCATCCGCCCAGTTATCGCCATCAGAGGCTTGTGCGGCGTATACATTCCACTCATTTGCGTGATAACGCTCTTTTATTATTTCGTTCATTAATTTAAGAGCGCTTGAAACAATAGTGCCGCCAGTTTCTTGGGAGTAAAAAAACTCTTGTTCGTCTACTTCTTTAGCTTGTGTGTGGTGGCGAATATAAACAACGTCTATGTCTTTATAACTGCGCGTTAAAAATTGATAGAGCAAAATATAAAAACGCTTTGCCATGTCTTTTGTTGGCTGATCCATTGAGCCTGACACATCCATAATACAAAACATCACGGCTTTGCTGGTGGGGTGAGGGCGCTTTTCGTAATTACGAAAACGTAAATCGTAGTTATCAATAAACGGAACCGACTTAATTTGCACTTTTAATGCTGCAATTTCTTTTTGTAATAAAGCAATTGCCGCTTTATCGTTATGTGGACCAGCAAGCAGCATAACAAGTTGTTCTTCGAGCTCTTTTAAACGGCGTTTTTTACCTGCACTCATGGCAACACGCCGTGCAAGCGAGCCTTGAAGAGAGCGTACAATGTCAATATTACTTGGCATGCCGTCGCTACAAAAACCTGCGCGATGGGTTTTCATTTGTACTAACTTATCAAGCTGGTTCTCTTGTAAGTTAGGAAGTTCTAGATCTTCAAACAGTAAATCAAGGTATTCATCTTTTGATATTGAAAATACAAACTCATCTTGTCCCTCGCCCGAATCGCTGGCGTCACCTTCACCGGCACCACCGCCTTGTCCGCCTTTAGGGCGCTCAATTTTATCACCTGTAGAAAACTGATCGTTACCAGGGTGAATTTGTTCTCTATTCCCGCCTTGCCCTTGATGAAATGTAGGTTCGCTGATATCGCGTTGTGGAATAGAAATACTCTCACCAGAGCTTGAATCAGTAACGCTGCGTTTGTTAATCGCATCTGAAACCGCTTCTTTAATTTGTTTTTTATAGCGCCTAATAAAGCGCTGGCGATTAAGCGTACTTTTATTTTTTCCGTTTAAACGCCTATCTATAAAATGCGCCATATTGACCTCCTATATACTACGACTATGAAGGTTATTGCGATTTTCTAACCCGTAAATACCACTCAGAAAGCAAGCGAACTTGTTTTTGTGTATAGCCTTTTTCGACCATACGGTTCACAAAGTCTTCGTGCTTTTGCTGATCCTCTGCAGACGTTTTAGTATTAAACGAAATAACAGGGAGTAAATCTTCGGTATTAGAGAACATTTTTTTCTCAATCACCGTGCGTAGTTTTTCGTAGCTTGTCCATAGTGGGTTTTTACCGTTGTTGTGTGCGCGGGCACGCAGTACAAAGTTCACTATTTCATTACGAAAATCTTTAGGATTAGAAATACCCGCTGGCTTTTCTATTTTTTCAAGTTCAGCGTTTAGCGCTGCGCGGTCAAATAGCTGTCCTGTATCGGGGTCTCGATATTCTTGGTCTTGTATCCAAAAGTCTGCATAAATAACATAACGGTCAAAAATATTTTGTCCGTATTCTGAGTACGATTCTAGATAAGCGGTTTGCAGTTCTTTACCTATAAACTCGACATATTGTGGAATTAAATAGCCTTTTAAAAAGCTTAAATAACGCTCTTCTATTTCACTTGAAAATTGCTCGCGCTCTATCTGTTGCTCAAGCACATAGAACAAATGCACCGGATTTGCAGCAACCTCAGTGGTATCAAAGTTAAACACTCGGGACAAAATTTTAAACGCAAAGCGGGTAGAGAGCCCCGTCATACCTTCATCAACACCTGCGTAATCACGATACTCTTGATACGATTTTGCTTTAGGGTCGGTGTCTTTTAGGGTCTCGCCATCGTATACCCGCATTTTAGAATAGATACTTGAATTTTCTGGCTCTTTTAAACGTGATAGCGTCGTAAATTGCGCCAATGTTTTAAGTGTACCCGGTGCACATGGCGCGTTGTATAGCTCGCTGTGCTCAAGTAATTTGTCGTAAATTTTAATTTCTTCAGTTACACGTAAGCAATAAGGGACTTTTACAATATAAACACGGTCTAAAAATGCTTCGTTGTTTTTATTGTTTTTAAAGGTTTGCCACTCAGACTCATTCGAGTGAGCGAGGATCATGCCATTAAAGGGCAGGGCACTAATGCCTTCTGTGCCGTTATAGTTACCTTCTTGGGTTGCGGTAAGTAAAGGATGCAGCACTTTAATAGGCGCTTTAAACATTTCTACAAATTCCATCAGCCCTTGGTTAGCTAAACATAAAGAGCCAGAGTAGGCGTATGCATCAGGATCGTTTTGGGCAAAGTGCTCAAGCTGGCGAATATCGACCTTACCAACCAGTGCTGAAATATCTTGGTTGTTTTCATCTCCTGGTTCGGTTTTGGCAATGCCTATTTGGTTTAAAATAGAAGGGTAGCGTTTAACCACTCTAAACTGGCTTATATCACCATTGAACTCTTTTAAGCGTTTGCCAGCCCAAGGCGACATAATGGTTTTTAAGTAGCGCGGTTTAATACCGTATTCTTTGCTGAGTACGTCTGCATCTTCGATAGGATCAAACAAGCAGAGGGGGTGATCGTTTACAGGAGACCCTTTAATTGAATAAATAGGCACTTGTTGCATTAAATACTTTAGTTTTTCAGCAATGGATGATTTACCCCCACCAACAGGTCCAAGTAAATAAAGCACTTGTTTGCATTCTTCTAGCCCCTGAGCCGCATGTTTTAAATAAGAGACTATTTGCTCAATGGCGTCTTCCATACCATAAAAATCAGCAAAGGCAGGGTAGCGCGCAACTACTCTATTTGAAAATAATCGACTTAGTCGTGCATCCGTTGCGGTATCTACCATGTGTGGTTCGCCAATTGCCATGAGTAGGCGTTCTGGTGCGCTGGCGTAGGCAGACTTATCGGTTTTACAAATCTCAAGAAATTCAGCGATACTGTATTCTTCTTCCTGTGCCGCTTCGTATCGTGCTTGGTAATGCTCAAAAATCGTCATAATAACCTCCGAAACCCGCTGTAAAAAGGTGCTTACCTTTTAAAGTCTAGTCACGAATGTGTATTTTTGTGCAATAAAATTAAAAATTTAAGTGAAAAAAGATCATGTTACTAAAAGTGTTTTATTAGATGATGAGGCGCTTAGGTGTGATAAACAACAAACAAAAAAAGACGCCTAAGCGTCTTTTTTACATTAGCGTTTAAAGGCTAATTAAGCGAAGTTAGCGTTCGCGAATTCCCAGTTAACAAGCGACCAAAAACCTTTAAGGTAATCTGGACGAACGTTACGGTAATCGATGTAGTAAGCGTGTTCCCATAAATCCACTGTAAGGATTGGAGTAACGCCATCATCAGTTAATGGTGTAGCAGCGTTAGATGTATTAACGATGTCTAGTGAACCATCAGCAAGCTTAACTAACCACGTCCAGCTTGAACCAAAGTTATTTACTGCTTTGTCATTTAATACATCTTTAAACGCATCAAAAGAACCCCATTTAGCGTTGATTGCATCAGCAACTGCGCCAGTAGGCTCGCCGCCGCCGTTTGGAGATAAGCTGTTCCAGTAAAAAGTATGGTTCCAGATTTGTGCTGCGTTGTTAAATACGCCGCCTTCTGATGAACATACGATCTCTTCTAGAGATTTGTTTTCAAACTCAGTACCAGGGATTAAACCATTAAGCTTAACCACGTATGTGTTGTGGTGTTTGCCATGGTGAAACTCTAGCGTTTCTTTTGAAATATGTGGCTCAAGTGCGTCGATTGCATATGGTAGTGACGGTAGTTCAAATGCCATTTTTTTATCTCCATCTTCTTTGGTTGATAGTCCATTTGGTAATACGTAATGCCTGTTGAAACAGAGCAGTTACCTATACCAAGCGGTAATATAGTGTTACTATAATTGTTGAGTATTTTACTCAAGTTTAAGCAAACAGCAATGCTATTGCGAAAGACTATTTCAATTGCGGCTTTATTTGCCCATTTTAAGTTATATATTTGTGGTCACGATGAGTTATTTTCAAGACCTAAATATATTTAGCTATCGTTACTTTGAGGTTGTAGATGGAAACCATTGATAAAATTAAACAGCAAATTTCAGAAAATCCAATAATCCTTTTCATGAAAGGGTCACCAAAATTACCAAATTGTGGTTTTTCTTCACAAGCATCGCAAGCGTTAATGTCATGTGGTGAACCATTTGCATACGTTGATATTTTACTTAATCCAGACATTCGTGCTGAGCTTCCAGCATACGCAAATTGGCCAACATTCCCACAACTTTGGGTAGATGGCGAATTAGTTGGTGGTTGTGACATTATTATCGAAATGTTTCAACGCGGTGAATTACAGCCGTTAATTACTGAAACTGCTGCTAAATATAAAGAAGCTGACGCAGAGTAATTTATTACTCAACCTGAACTCAGGTTATTAAGCTCTTTAAACACAAAGCCACTTTTTAAGTGGCTTTGTTGTTTTTAATTTGTGTAAATTTATGAATAAGGAAGGCTCACTTGTACGTTTAAGCCGCCCTCTATTTTGTTATGTAAACTTATATGCCCTTGATGCGCTTCTGCTATTTCTCTGCATAAAGCTAGCCCTAAACCACTCCCCGTACTTTTTGTTGAATAAAAGGGCACTAAAGCATTTGCCATTACTTGCTCGCTCATTCCTTTGCCGCAGTCGCTTACATTTATAACACATGCTTGGGGTACAAACTCGACCTGAATATGTATTTCATTGGCGTTGGAGCCTGACTCGTGTGAATTTTTTAATAGGTTTATCAGCAGCTGCTCGAGTTGAGCTTGATCAGCTTGTAATTCATTGTGTGAATTTTTTATTTCGTAGCTAAATTGCCAATGATTTTTTAAATTATTGAGTGTGTTTTGCCAGTTAATCCGTGTTTTTTGTGGCAGAGGTAATTTAGCAAACTTGCCATAGCCTTGTACAAATTCAGTTAAATGACTAATTCGCTCATCAATAGTTGCAAATACACGGGCAAGACGAGGCTCATCAACTTTATTTGCGAGCAATTGTGCGCTGTGTAACATGGACGACATTGGGCCGAGTGAATTATTTAATTCGTGGCTGATAATGCGTATTACCTTTTTCCACACGGCAACTTCTTGGCGACTAAGCTCACGGGTTAATTGTTTAAATATATATAAATGATGCTTTTGGTTATTGAGTAAAAACTCCCCGGTGGCTAAATGCCAAGTTTGCGAGTCTTGATTCTCTATTTCTATATTAAAGAGGCCATCAACACCGTGCTCTATAGCTGCTATTAATTGCAGAGGGGAATTTTCGAGTAACTTACTTAGTTTCATACCTTCAAGGCGAGTTGCGCTATTAAATAAACTACGGCTAATTAAATTACTAAATACCACCGTATTATTATCATTGACCAGCAGTAGCGCTTGCGGCGAGCTTTGCAATACTTTATCAAGCATTAACTCGCGCTGGTAAATCCATTGTTTTTCTTGGCGAAGCTGTTTAGCGGTTTGATTATAAAGTTGGCATAGTTTTCCAAGTTCATCATTACTTTTATACGCAAGCAAACTGGAGAGCTCACCATCTTTAAAATTAAGTAATCCGGTTTCAAGCGATTGCATGCCAAGCTTTATTGGCTTGGTGAGAGCTCTTGAAAGCAGAGTGCTAAATGTAAGCGTTAGTAATATTAAAAACAGAGTGTAGTAAATATCAAAGCCACTTAGCGCGGCAATAATAACAACAGGCAGCGCGCTACAAAGCCCGCAAATTAATACAACCTTTTGGCTTAGGGTAAAGTTGCTAATAATGTTTGGCATTAATAATCAATACCCATTTTTTGTAATCGACGATAAAGAGCTTGTCGGCTTAAACCAAATTCACGGGCCACTTTGGCTATAACACCTTGATGAGCGCGCATTGCGTGTTCTATTTCCTGTTTGGTAGGCTCTGCTTTTGCTTCTTGTTGAGCAGTAACCGGTGACGATAGTGCAAAGTCATCGACTGTAAGCGCACCTGTAGGTTTTAGTACCGCTACACGCTTACAAGCGTTTTCTAGCTCTCGAACGTTACCCGGCCATTTGTAGTGTTGAAGTGCTTGCTCTGTGTTTATAGTCAGCTCTCGGTGAGGTAAAAAATAGCTAATAAGTGCTAAAACATCATCTTGTCTTTCACTTAGGGCAGGCACATTGAGCTCAATTACATTAAGACGATAATATAAGTCTTCCCTAAATCGACCTTGCTCAATTGCTTGTAGTAAGTTTTCGTTAGTGGCCGATATAACCCGCACATTTACCTTTCGTGTTTGTGTTGAGCCTAAACGTTCAAACTCGCCGGTTTGTAGTACGCGTAGTAATTTTATTTGTCCTGAAAGTGGTAAATTACCAATTTCATCTAAAAATAACGTACCGCCATCAGCTGCTTCAAATCGACCAATACGTTGTTTGGTTATCCCCGTATATGCACCGGCTTCAGCGCCAAAAAGCTCGGCCTCTATAAGTTCTTGCGGTAGTGCACCGGCGTTTACCTTAATAAAAGGCTGCGATACAAGCGGGGAGTTTTTTTGAATAATATGCGCAATACACTCTTTGCCACTCCCATTAGGGCCTGTAATTAATGCAGATATATCAGATTTAGCCACTTGAAGCGCCATAGTAACCAGTCGTTCCATCGCAGTACTTTTAAATATTAGCCCAGCAAGGTCTGCATTTTTAAATGTACCTTCACGTTCTTGTTGATGGCGATTATGCGTCGCCATTATTTTTTTAGCACTGCCTAGCTCTATTAAATTACTGATACAAACTAGTAGTTTTGCATCATCCCAGGGTTTTGGTAAGTAATCAGCAGCACCTGCTTTTACAAGCTCAATGGCGGTGGCAAGTTCGGTCCAGGCTGTAATAAGTATAATAGGTAGGTGTGGGTTTATTTCTCGTAGTTCATAAAACAACGCTTTACCTTCTTCGCCAGAGGTGGTGTCGCTGGTAAAGTTCATGTCTTGAATTACAAGCTCAATTCGCTGATAGCGAACTATTTGCAAAGCATCAAATGGATTTGTTGCAGTGACTACCGAAAAATCGTGGATCTCGAGCAACAATGAAAGTGCGTCGAGTACTGCTTGGTTATCATCAACAATGAGTATTTTATGAGTCATAGGTTATTTTTATAATTTTTTAATGGCTACACTGCCTTACTAAGCAGTGTAGCATAGTGATTTACATATTATTAAATAGTGCGAGTTGCGATACTGGGCGAAATATTGGCAGCGCGTTTAGCCGGCGCTAATACTGCAAGTAAACTCATTAAAAATACGGCAATGGCGGTAACGGCTATATAACTTGGCGGTAGTGCGGCTACAGAAAAATACTGCATTAACATTTTCCCAAGTAGTATTGCTGTTACTACACCTAAGGCTAAACCTAGGCTACAAATTAATGCATTTTCTACTAAAAAGTAGCTAACAATAGCTGACTTTCTTGCGCCAAGTGCTCTGCGTGTACCAATTTGCTTAGTACGTTTGCTAATATTAAATAAGGTTAAGCCAAAAATACCGAGAGCGGTTATAAGCACTAAAATAGTGATTAATACTATGAGCATGCGCATCATAAGGCGATCTTGAGCGGTATACTCATTTTTTAATTCATCAAGCCCTTTAATGTTGTTAATAACGCGTTTGCTGTAATTTTCGAGCATGGCATTTTCTATTTCTTTCATTACAGCTGCTCGCTGACCAGGCTTAGTACGAACGGCAACTTGTGCATAACTTGCTGCTTTAATATAAGGAATTAACGCAAGATTATCGGGTTTACTGTCTTTGAGCCACGGGCCTTTCATGTTTCCGATCACGCCAATAATTTTAAGTGGTAGGTCGCCAAAATAAACTATCTCCCCTAAACCATCTCCCTCAGGATAGAGCTCATCAAGTAGGGCTTTAGTGACTATAGTGACGTTGGTGCGCTTTTGTGTAATTTCGTTTGTAACGAGCACTTCATCTTCGGTAAAGTTTCGCCCTGCAATTAAGTTAACGCCGTAGGTATTAATTGCGTGGTCATCTATAAAAAAATAAGCGGTCCTGACACTTAGGCCTTCTTGTGGAGCAGGTTTTAAATTAAAGCTCGAAGCGCTGCCACTCCCTGATAGTGGAATACTACTGCTTAATGCGGCATCGACCACGCCTGGCATTTTTCTAAGCATGCTTTCATCAAGCTCAAACTGCTGGCTTAAGTTAATATCAGTACCAAAGGTCATTACATTAAACTTAAATATATCTTGCTCAGGGTAGCCCGTTTCTTGGTTTAAATAGCTAATTCTATCTTGAATAATAAACGCAGCATTACTAACTATAGCTGTAGTAATTGCAATTTGAATTAGTAGTAATACAGCGCCCACCTTTGAGCGGCATAAGGCGTTAAATATAGGTTTTATTTCTAACATTGTGACATTCCTTATTGGCTCTTAAGATAAATAGCAGGATTGGTTTTACACACTAACCAAGCTGGGTACAAACCAGCTAAAATGCAGGTTGTAATTGCAATCAATGGGGCGCTCAATAGCATGGTTAAATCCATTGTCGCTAAGTTTTCATAGTAGTCGTAGCTTTGCCCTACGCCCATTAAACCAAGTTGTGCTAGTACAATTCCTAGCATGCCACCTATAAAGCCAAGCATGGCGACCTCAACTAAGTGCTGTAAAAATATTTGCCTTTTACTCGCACCTAATGCGCGTCTTACACCTACTTCTGGCGCTCTGCGTAAAAACTTAGCTAAAAGTAAACCTAAAATATTGGCTAAGCAGACACCTAAGAACATAAAGCTCAGGCCCACTAAAATTTTATTGTCTTCGGTGACGACGTTGTTGTATTGCATCCATTGGTTTACATCGCGAAGTTTATACTCAAGTTCTTTACGATTAAATCGACCACGTTTTTGTTGTTCTTGCATATAGGCTAATAAGTAATTTTGATAGGCTTGTTTTTGTGCAAGCGTATTTAGCTCTGCCCAAAACTGGATCCATACTTGTTCAGATTGCAGTTTATCTGCAAAGGTTGGTGTGTTTTCGTGTTTCCATCCATTGCTATTGCCCCAACTTACTAGCTCTTTTGTCTTTATTAAGCTAAAGGGCATAAATAACTCTTCTACTTGATTAAATGCACCGTTATTTAAATCATAATATTTAATATTGAGAGGCCAATGTTTAATAACACCAACTACTTGATAGCTTGCATCATCTAAGTAAATCAGTTCTCCGACAGAGTTTTTTCCAGCAAATAGTTTATCGTTTATCTCTTGGGTAATAACAACCACAGGTGCGGCAGAGTCTTCTTGCTCTTTGCTCCAAGCCCCCCCGTATAAAAATGACAAATTAAACATGCTAAAAAAGTCAGGCGTTGTCATGCGAGCATTACCTATAAAAGGTTTTATTTTGTCGGAGTCTAAATAAACTGAAAAGCCGGTACGCATCATAGCCACTTTTTTCTCTGACGTGGGTGCGTTTAATAAGTTCTCTGCATCTTGATAGGTCAGTTGCAGTGGTATGTTATCTTCTGTCCACCACGTACTACCATCGTCCATTGTTTGTAATTGCACACTGTAAAGTTGGCTGCTTTTTTCAGGGATAGGATCGGCTGACATCATGTGATAAACACTAAGGCTGGTCATTGTTATGCCTATACCTATCGCAATGGCAAGTACCATTAAAAAGCTAACCAGTGGGGTGCGCTTGAAGCTGCGCCAACTTAAATCTAAATAATGAATAAACATTAGTTAAACCCCCGTTGCTATTTTTATAGTTTGCGCGCCTTGATAAAGCGTAAAGTCGGCAAGTTGCCCATCAACTACTTGAATATTACGCGGAGCACGGCGGGCTAATTCGCTATCATGCGTTACCATTACAATAGTGGCACCGTCGCGATTGATTTGTTCAAGTAACTCCATAACTTGGCGAGCCATTAAGCTGTCAAGGTTACCTGTTGGCTCATCGGCAAGTAAAAAACGAGGTTCACCAGCAAGCGCACGAGCTATTGCTACACGTTGTTGCTGGCCACCAGAGAGTTGTTGAGGTAAGTGTTTAGCGCGAGATGCTAAACCAACTTGTTCAAGGCATTGCTCAATTCGACGTTTTCGCTCATTTGCTTTAATCCCTCTATAGCGAAGAGGAACTTCTATGTTTTCATATAAATTTAAATCGGGGATCAAATTAAAGCCTTGGAATATAAAGCCAATTTTTTGATTTCGTAAATCAGCGCGTTGGTTATCGTTTAGGCTGCCAACATTAACGCCATCTAACAGGTATTCACCTTCGTTAAAAGGCTCGAGCATACCTGCAATATTTAAAAAGGTTGTTTTTCCTGAGCCGCTAGGACCGGTAACAGCAATAAATTCGCCTTCGTTTACTTGCAGGTTAAAGTCTCGAAGCGCATGGGTTTGTACCATTTCTGTTTGGTATACTTTACTTACATTGTTCATTTGTAACATGGTTGTTCCTAATTATTTTTAGCGTTGGTTGAGAACGTCTGTTTAATTTAATAAAATCGTATCGGCTTGCTTAAAGTCGCTGTAGCTTGAAATAATAATTTCATCGTTTTCTTTAACACCGCTTAAAAGTTCAACCGCATTAATGCTGGTGGCGCCTATTGTAATAGGTATACGCTTTGCAATATTGCCTTCTACCTTATAAGCAAAAATTCCGCCTTGCTGCATAAAAGCACCGCGTTTTACCTGCATTACACCTTCTCGGTTGTCGAGTAAAATACGTGCAGTTAAGCGTTGGTTTTGACGAATGTTGTTAGTAACACCTTTAAATCGGACGCGTGCTGTTACTTCACGATTATTAACTTCTGGTGATATGGCGGATAAATTCCCCCTCACTGTTTCATTGCCTAACTTAAGCTCTACTTCCATACCGAGTCCTAATTCGTTGGCGTAACTTTCAGGTACTTGAAGTTCCGCTTCGAAATTACTTAAGTCGACGAGAGTCATAAGAGGTTGGCTTTGCGTCACTGCGGCTTTTTGTTGCACTAATAGGTTACCCACGATCCCAGTAACGGTAGCCTTAATAGATAGGTTGCTTACTTTTCTGATTAAATCATCAACAATAAGTTGTTGGCGGGTCACATCACTTTTAGCAGCTTGTAGTTCAAAGGCGAGCGTGTCTTTGGCAAGCAATACCTCTTGTTGTGCATGTTTATACGAGAGCTTAGCTCGGGATAAATCATCAACTGCTTTTTCAAGATCAATTTGGCTAATTAAGTGCTTTTGAATTGATAACTGTGCCCGGCGATTTTCGCGCTCAGCGGCATTAAGCTCAACTTGTGCCATATCGAGTGTTTTATTTAAAGTGAGTGTTTGGCGTCTTGCTTGCAAATGCTGCCTTTGCTGCTCGCCTTGTAGTCGTTTAAGCACAGATTCTTGTTGCTTTAATTCGTTAGTTAACTCAGGGCTTTGTAGCAGGGCAAGTGTGTTGCCTTGCTTTACTGTATCGCCGGCCTTTACTTTTAAATCTATAAATCCACGTTCTGGACTGTAGATTTTAGGAGCATTAGCAGCAACAATTTTACCACTGGCGGCAATATCTCGAATGAGCGCTTTAACATGTACTTTTGCAACCTGTACTTTTGAGCGGCTAATAGAGCTTTTAGCGCTATGGTTAGTTAAAAAAATATAAGCAACTGTAGAGACCACAATGAAAACAATCGCAGTGATTATCGCGTATTTTTTATAGCTTATAGGTGCCTTTACTTGTACGTCTTGTGCGCTGGTATCTTTAATCATTTAATTCCCCCTACATTGCTTTTATGTATTTTTCGCACAGCAGTAATAAAGCTGCTGTGCAAATGGCGGCAATAGGAGAGAGCAAAAATAAGCTTAGAGTAAACATGGTAATTCCAATTAGCGATTATATGTAAAGCTATACGATTAATATGCCAACTACTATCACATTGATATTAAAGTGCTTTTTATTTTTTGTTCTTGAAAATGATGTCCGCGGACAGTTTTTATGTCCGCATCGGACACCGCTTTAAATAAAAATTCACTATTAATGTACAAAAAAGGACATGAACTTTCATAACTATACTAATGAGCAGCAATAATCGGGGATGTTAAGCCATTAAAGTAATGAAATAGCATAAAACTATCTAAATGTTAACTGAATAACCCTTCATTTGTTGAATACTTATTCACTTTTGCTTACCTTTACGTTTACGTAAGCTGCAACTTTGAGCGCTTGTGTTTTTTACAATATGTTAAACTTGACACCAGTGTCATGAAAAAATAGTGGTTAAAATAACGCTAAATGTTAAAAATAATGATAAAAAGAAATCTTGCTATGAAGTGAGAAATATTCAAGAATGTGAATATGTATTCAAAGTGCTATTGACTCTATTTAAGATAGAGGCTAGTTTTGTCCGTCTGTTAGCAAATCGTCGAGCAGTTCATCCACGCTAACAGTGCAGCAAGGGGAGGGGTCTATGTTATACGACTCAAAGTTAGAAAAAGAAAATTGTGGCTTTGGCTTAATAGCCCAAGTTAATGGTCAAGCTAGTCATAGGCTTATTCGTACTGCTATTACGGGGCTTGATTGCATGCAGCACCGTGGCGGTATATCTGCCGATGGTAAAACAGGTGATGGCTGTGGTTTATTATTACAAAAACCAGATAGCTTTTTCCGTGCAATTGCCAGTGAACATAATTGGCACTTAGGCAAAAACTACGCAGTGGGTATGATATTTTTAAATTCAGACCCTGTTTTAGCACAAGCTGCAAAACAAATACTTAGCGAAGAATTAGAAAAAGAAACGCTAAATATTTTAGGTTGGCGTGTCGTACCAACCGACCCATCTATGTTGGGTCCTATTGCTGTACAGCAATTACCAGGTTTTGAACAAATTTTTGTTAGCGCGCCAGAAGGTTGGCGTTCTAAAGACTTAGAGCGTCGCTTATATGTAGCACGCCGCCGCGCTGAAAAGCGCATTGTTGATGATGAAGCTTTCTATATCGCAAGTCTATCTGGTTTGGTAACTATCTATAAAGGCTTAATGATGCCTGCGGATTTACCTAATTTTTACCTAGATTTAGCTGATATTCGTATGACGAGTGCGATTTGTGTTTTCCATCAGCGCTTTTCTACTAATACTCAGCCGCGTTGGCCTTTAGCTCAACCTTTCCGCTATTTAGCACACAATGGTGAAATTAATACTATTGAAGGTAACCGCCAGTGGGCACGCGCACGTTCTTATAAATTTGCGTCACCGCTTATTCCTGATTTACAAAGCGCAGCGCCGTTTGTAAACGAAACCGGTTCTGATTCATCAAGCCTAGATAATATGCTTGAGCTATTTTTAGCTGGCGGCATGGATTTATTCCGCGCTATGCGTATGCTCGTGCCGCCTGCATGGCAGAAAAACCGTGCAATGGACGACGATTTACGTGCATTTTACGACTTTAACTCTATGCATATGGAACCATGGGATGGCCCGGCAGGTATTGTTATGTCGGATGGTCGTTTTGCGGCGTGTAACCTTGACCGTAATGGACTTCGCCCAGCACGTTATGTAATTACACAAGATGGTTTTATTACGCTTGCATCAGAAGTGGGTATTTGGGATTACACTGCCGATGAAGTGGTTGAAAAAGGCCGTGTTGGTCCAGGTGAATTATTAGTTATTGATACTAAACTTGGCAAAATCTGGCACTCGGATGAAATCGATCAAGATTTAAAATCTCGCCATCCTTACAAGTCATGGCTTGAAGAAAACGTTAAACGTTTAGTTCCATTTGAAGAACTTACTGAGCAAGACGCTGGTAATCGCTCATTTGATGACGAAACGCTAGCTAAATATCAAAAAATGTTTGGTTATACCAACGAAGAGCTTGATAGCGTTATTCGTGTAATGGGTGAAAACGGCCAAGAAGCGACAGGCTCAATGGGTGATGACACGCCATTTGCTGTGCTTAGTGAAGGGCATCGTTCACTTTATGATTACTTCCGCCAAAAATTTGCGCAAGTAACAAATCCACCTATCGATCCACTACGTGAAAACCATGTAATGTCGCTTGCAACCTGTATTGGTAGTGAGCAAAACGTATTTAACGAAACAACGGGCCACGCTAAGCGCCTACAGTTTGATACACCAATTTTAATGTACGCAGACATGCAGCAGCTATTAAATGCTGATGAAGCGCACTACAGCTACTGTAAAATTGATATTACCTATACAGTTGAAGAGGGTTTAGAAAACGCGGTTACGCGTATTTGTGACCAAGCACAAGAAAAAGCAGCTGCGGGCTGTATCATGCTTATTTTAACTGACCGTAACTTTGATGAAATAAATTTACCAATTCCAGCAGCTATGGCTGTAGGTGCGGTACAAAAACGCTTAGTTGATAACAACTTGCGCTGTGAATCAAATATTATCATTGAAACTGGCAGCGTGCGAGATGCGCACCAGTTTGCTGTGCTATTAGGTTTTGGTGCTACGGCAATTTATCCATACCTTGCGTATGAATCGTTAGTTGCGATGAGCGACAGCAAAATTATTGATAAGTCGTATTGCGAAGTGACCCTTGCTTATCGTAAAGCCATTAATAAAGGCTTGTACAAAATTATGTCTAAAATGGGCATAAGTACGGTTGCGTCTTATCGTTGTTCAATGTTGTTTGAAGCGGTGGGATTATCTGATGCGATTATTGAAATGTGCTTTAAAGGCGTTGCAAGTCGTATACAAGGTGCATGCTTTACCGACTTTGATGACGATCAGCAAAGTTTGCACAAACTTGCTTTAAGTAAGCGTAAATTATTAAGCCACGGTGGTTTATTTAAGTACGTTCACGGTGGTGAGTATCATGCTTATAATCCAGATGTTATTCAAACCCTGCAAAAAGCGGTTCGATCAGGTGATTATAAAGACTACAGTGCGTACGCTGATTTAGTTAATAATCGTCCAATTGCGACTTTGCGCGATATGTTAGCGCTTAAACTACCTGAGCAAGGTATAAGCATCGATGAAGTAGAGTCTGCAGAAAACCTATACAAGCGTTTTGACTCAGCGGCAATGAGTATTGGTGCGTTATCACCAGAAGCTCATGAAGCGCTAGCAATTGCAATGAACCGCTTAGGTGGTTGTTCAAACTCGGGTGAAGGCGGTGAAGATAAACTGCGTTATGGTACAGAGAAAAACTCGCGTATTAAACAAGTCGCTTCAGGCCGATTTGGTGTAACGCCTCATTACTTACGCAGTGCTGACGTTATTCAAATTAAAGTAGCGCAAGGTGCAAAACCAGGCGAAGGTGGACAATTACCAGGTGAAAAAGTAACGCCGTATATTGCTAAACTTCGTTATTCGGTACCAGGTGTTACGTTAATTTCGCCACCACCGCATCACGATATTTACTCAATTGAAGATTTAGCACAGCTAATTTTCGATTTAAAACAAGTAAACCCTAAAGCACTTATTTCTGTAAAACTTGTTTCAGAGCCAGGTGTGGGAACCATTGCAACAGGTGTTGCTAAAGCATATGCCGATTTAATTACTATTTCTGGCTACGACGGCGGTACAGGCGCAAGCCCACTTACTTCTGTTAAATATGCGGGTAGCCCATGGGAGCTTGGACTTGCTGAAACACAGCAAGCACTAGTTGAAAATGGCCTTCGTCATCGCATTCGCCTGCAAACAGATGGTGGCTTAAAAACAGGTTTAGATATTATTAAAGCGGCAATTTTAGGTGCTGAAAGCTTTGGCTTTGGTACTGGTCCAATGGTTGCCCTTGGGTGTAAATACTTACGTATTTGTCACTTAAATAACTGTGCGACCGGTGTTGCAACACAAGACGAAACACTTCGTCAAAAGCATTATCACGGCTTACCAGAAATGGCGATGAACTACTTTAAGTTTATAGCGCAAGAAGCGCGTGAAATTATGGCAAGCTTAGGCGTTGCAAATTTAACTGACTTAATTGGCCGTTTAGATTTATTAGAAGAAATTGAAGGCAAAACTGCAAAGCAGAAGAAAATTGATTTATCGTCTGTTATTGCTCAGCCGAACAACCCAACTGGCGAAACGCTTTATTGTAGTGCGCCTAACAGTTCGCATTATCTAGGTAAGTTAAACGAAAGTTTATTAGCTAAAGCGCAAGAGGCAATTGATACGTCAAGCGGTATCTCGCTTGTGAGTCGTATTTGTAATACTGACCGCTCTGTAGGTGCAATGCTTTCGGGTTATATTGCTGATAAACACGGTAATCAAGGGATGGCGGCAGACCCCGTAGCAATTGAATTACACGGTACGGCGGGTCAATCGTTTGGTGTTTGGAATGCCGGTGGTCTTGAAATGACATTGGTTGGCGATGCTAACGATTACGTAGGTAAAGGCATGGCAGGCGGTAAGTTAGTTATTCGTCCACCACTTGGCTCATCTTTTGAAAGTCATAAAGCAACCATTGCTGGAAACACATGTTTGTACGGCGCTACAGGCGGAAAACTTTTTGCAGCGGGTTGTGCCGGTGAGCGCTTTGCAGTTCGTAACTCAGGTGTGCAAGCGGTTGTTGAAGGTGTAGGTGACAACGGTTGTGAATACATGACCGGTGGCGTTGTGTGTGTACTTGGTAATGTAGGTGTTAACTTTGGCGCGGGCATGACTGGTGGTTTTGCTTATATTTTAGATGAGCGAAATGATTTTGAAAAACGCATTAATCCAGAGCTTGTAGAAATAGTAACACTAGACGAATTAACGTCACATCAAGAGCATTTACGCGGCTTAATTGCTGAGCATTTAGAGCTTACGGGTTCGTGCAGAGCTGAAAGCATTTTAGCTAACTTTGAACTGTACTTACCGATGTTCAAATTAGTAAAACCAAAATCAAGCGACGTAAAAAGTTTACTCGGGCATCGCGCTCGCAGTAGTGCCGAACTACGTGTTCAGGCGCAATAAGGGGGCAGTATGAGCGAAAATGTATATCAATTTATAGACGTGCAGCGTGTAGACCCACGCAAAAAACCAATCTCGTCACGTAAAAAATCTTTCGTAGAAATTTACGAACCCTTTTCAGAGAATCAGGTTAACTCACAAGCTGATCGTTGTTTAGATTGTGGTAACCCGTATTGTGAGTGGAAGTGCCCAGTACATAACTACATTCCACAATGGTTAAAGTTAATACGCACAGGTCGTATTATAGAGGCAGCTGAGCTTTCACATCGTACAAACAGTTTACCAGAAGTGTGTGGCCGCGTTTGCCCACAAGACCGTTTGTGTGAAGGCTCGTGTACATTAGATGAAGAGTTTGGTGCTGTAACGATTGGTAATATTGAAAAATACATTACCGATGAGGCATTTAAAATGGGCTGGAAGCCTGATATGTCTTATGTAACTTGGACCGACAAAAAAGTAGCTATTATTGGTGCAGGCCCAGCTGGTTTAGGGTGTGCTGATATTTTAGTTCGTAACGGCGTAAAACCAGTGGTGTTTGATCGTCACCCAGAAATTGGCGGACTACTCACGTTTGGTATTCCTTCTTTTAAACTTGAAAAAGAAGTGATGCAAAAGCGCCGTGAAATTTTCACTGAAATGGGCGTGGAGTTTAAGTTAAATGTTGAAGTAGGTGTTGATATTACGCTTGATCAAATTTTAGCTGATTACGACGCCGTATTTTTAGGAGTTGGTACGTATCAAAGTATGCGTGCAGGTCTTGAAAATGAAGATGCACCAGGTGTTCACGATGCACTCCCGTTCTTGATTGGTAACACTAACCGTGTAATGGGCTATGACGAGACTAAGCAGCCGTGTATTGATATGGCTAACCAAAAAGTAGTTGTACTTGGTGGTGGTGATACAGCGATGGACTGTGTGCGTACGTCTATTCGTCAAAATGCTGCAAAAGTAACGTGTGCTTATCGTCGTGATAAAGAAAATATGCCTGGTTCTAAACGTGAAGTTAAAAACGCCAAAGAAGAAGGCGTTATATTTACCTATAACGTTCAGCCTAAAGGTATTGTATTGAACGATAAAGGTAAAGTAACTGGCGTTAGAATGGTTAAAACTAAATTAGGCGAACCTGACGCAAATGGCAGAAGTCGTGCTGAAGAAGTACCTGGTTCAGAGCATGTGATTGAAGCTGACCAAGTTATTATGGCATTTGGTTTCCAGCCTCACAAAATGGATTGGTTAGAAAAATACGATGTAGAAATAAACCACTGGGGCGGCATTAATGCACCAGAACAGGGTGAATTTACACATCAAACAACGAACCCTAAAATATTTGCTGGTGGCGATATTGTGCGTGGTTCAGATTTAGTGGTAACCGCTATTTTTGAAGGACGTAATGCTGCAGAAGGTATTATGGATTACTTAAAAGTTTAATTGTTCGTATTAATAAAATAAATAAGAAGCAAGCCAACTGGCTTGCTTTTTTTATTGTTTGATTCGAATGTAATGCCAACGTAGTTAGCCACAAACGGTATTATATTAATATCACCTGTAGCATAGCTTGCTTTAGCGACACCTTGAGCTTTTACCTTTAGTGTAACTACCAAGAGGGATTATTTTGCTTTAGTGAGGGTATGCTTGTTTCGAGCTAAATACGGATGCTTTGGGCATCTATTAAGCAGCCTTGAGGGTTAATTTATACATGCAAACTTTACGCTTTACGTAACCAACACAAGGGTACAGGCATATACTTATAGCAACTCGAGTTTTTGGATTTTCAGCAGTACTAGCTAACGTTATTTGGCCATAATCTGTAGCTTCTTTTGTTGCTTAATATGCTATAACTCTTGTTTGCATCGTTGTATAAATACTTTGATCTGAAGAGTTAATTGATTGGTTGCTTGTCTAAATACATATATACAGTACCGTTAACACCATCTTTAACTGCGAGTGTTATACCACTACTTTTACTATTACTCAGTACTATTAGTGCGGGTAGTGTGGGAATAAAAAAGTAAACTTATTTATTTTTTAACTCTTAATGTTATTGCATTATCCCTAACAAAGGTAAGTAATGGTTAAAGTATTCGCTTTTATCAACCCGAAATAACTAATCTTAAGAGTTGATTTAAATATAAAGTTGGTCCATTATCGCACGCTGTTTACGGTTTGCTTACTTTTTGTCTACAAGTAAGCTTTTATATATTAATAAAATAAATAGAAATTATGTACGAATATTCAAACAAGTCGGAAAGGAAACTCATTGTTCGATTCTTCTCTTCAATAGGGTTTATAGCAACGTTTTCTATGGCTAGCTTAGCATTTATTAATAGCAGTTATTTATTAGCGTGTACCTTGGTTGTTTCTTCGTTTGTTTATTTATTGGCATTTAGCATAAGTAGGGGAGTAGAGAAGTCAGGCACTATAATTTTATACAACCTTTATGCACTAATGTTTTACCTAGTCCTCACTGGTGGAGCACAAGGAACAGGGCCTATATGGATATTCATAGTGTCTCCAGTTACTTATTCAATACGCGGACTTAAGCGAGGTACATTTGATATAATTTTGTTTTTATTAGCGATTGTTTTAGGCTTTTACTGCGCTGATACATTCAATATATATGACTATAGTCCGGAACAGTTTCCTATCAGAATCATACTCGCTTTTATAATTGTCGCGTCGCTGAGTGGCTACTACGAGTTTTCAAGAGAAAAATACAGCAGTAAAATAATTGCTTTGAGTCAAAAGAATGAATTTTTAGCAACTATAGATCCACTCACCAACCTGCCAAACCGTCGCTATACCATGAATAAGCTTGTGGCTTTCAAAAGTGAGCTGAAAGATAATAATACTCCTTTTGTAATTTTATTAGCTGATGTAGATAATTTTAAAAAGATTAATGATCAATTCGGCCATGATTTTGGCGATGAAGCACTTATTCAGTTAGCTAAAACCTTTGATAAAAGTATTCCAAAAAATGCGATTGCATCACGTTGGGGCGGAGAGGAGTTTTTAATTGTTATTCCAGATGCAACAGTTGAGCAGGGGGAGCAAGTTGCAGAAAAAATCCACAACACCCTTAAAGCTTCAGTTGTGAGCTTATTTTCAGATAGTACCAATATTACGCTAAGTATTGGTGTTATCTCTGCAAGTGCCGAACGCTCAATTGATCTTGATATCAAGCGTGCTGATGAACTACTTTATAAAGCAAAAGCGCAAGGTAAAAACAGAACGTGTTCTTCTTAAAAGTTTATCTACTTTAATCCATTGAAAACGAATCAAGTGATGGCTTTATTTTAGCCTTTCTGCGCTTTACGCTCATGTAACACATTGCATTACAGACAATCTGCATTGTAATTAATAGCCAATAACTTATGCCTAAGTCACTTAGGTTATTTATTTTTTCGCTAGTAAAGTAATAGGCTACAGCGATTATCTGAAGAACTAAAAAGCTATTTAAAAACCTCAGTAAACGCTGTTTAAAGTAAGTATGCTTATATTTACTAAAAATAATTAAACAGCTGCTTAGCGCTAATAAAAACCAACTTAAAATGATACAAAAATTAACTAAAGTACTGTGCATTATTTAATCCTTCAAAGCTCTATTAACCAATGTTAGGCATGGGCCATTATTAGTTCTTTAGCATTCGCTTTAGCTGTTTTACTGATATTATCACCACCAAGTAAGCGAGCTATTTCATTAATACGACCATCTTTATTCAAAGGCAGCATATGAGTGAACGTTTCGCCTTGTGCTATTTCTTTAGCTACAAAAAATTGTTGGTGTGCGCTACTAGCAACTTGCGGTAAATGGGTAACACAAATCACTTGAGTAGACTTACCTAACTGGCGCAATAGTTTGCCTACGGCTGATGCTGTAGGGCCAGAAATACCTACATCAACTTCATCAAAAATAAGCGTTGGGGTTGTTACTTTTTGGGCAATAATTACCTGTATAGCAAGGCTAATTCGCGAAAGCTCACCACCTGAGGCTACTTTAGCTAACGGCTGAAGTGGTTGCCCCGGATTAGTTGATACTAAAAACGACACATTATCGTACCCTAAGCTATTAGGTGCGCGGCTACTCTCTTGAGTTAAAGCTATTTCAAATACACCGTTTTCCATCGATAAATTAGCCATGCTTTCACTTATTAGTGTGTTAAGTGTATTAGCATACTCATAGCGACTTTTACTTAGTTCATCGGCAGCTTGCTTATAACTAATTAACGCGCTTTCTATTTCTGACTCTAGTTGCTCCAGACGATTACTATTATTACTTATTGACTCAAGCTCCTGAGCAATCGATTGATGAAACTCAACTAGCTGCTGTGGTTTTATGTGATGCTTACGCGCTAAATCCATCGCACCGCTTAGTCTATTTTCTACTTCACCTAAACGAGCAGGGTCTAAATCTGCTTGCTCAGTATAATTTCGAACTTCACGGCTTGCTTCTTCAACTTGTACTGCGGCTTCACTAAGGAGGGCTGCTACGCCTGCTAAGCTTTCGTCGTATTGAGCCAGCTCAGCGAATTGTTGGGCACTGTGCTGCAGCATTGAACAAGCATTTTGTTCATCACTTTCATATAAGTATTGTAATTCACGTTGGCACGATTCTAATATTGTTTGGCTGTTACTAAGTTTGTAATGCTCGGCCTCAATTAAATCAAACTCACCTTCTTGTAAGGCAAACTCATCGAGCTCTGCAACTTGGTATTCTAACAATTGTTTTTGCGCTGCTTGTTGCTGCTGTTGTTGCTCTAAATGTTTAAATTCTTTTTGTAAGTTAGCAAACTGTTTATAGTTGTTATTTACATCATTTACTAAGTGGTGATGCCCTGCGTAGGCATCTAAAAGCTGTAACTGATGCTCAGCTTTTAATAAGTGTTGGTGGGCATGTTGTCCATGAATGGATATTAAATATTGACCAAGTTCTTTTAATTGTGATGCGGTAACGGCACTGCCATTAATGTAGCTTTTACTGCGTCCATTTTTGCAAACAACACGACGTAATAAACATTCATTATCGTCATTGTTTAGCATATGTTGCTCTAAAAACGATTGTGCTAGCGGTAAATCTGTTAGGTCAAATTGAGCGCACACTTCTGCTTTATCAGAGCTTGGGCGCACTGCTGATGCTTCAGCTCGTTCACCTAAACATAATGATAGCGCATCAATAGCAATAGATTTACCAGCACCTGTCTCGCCAGTGATCGCGGTCATACCGCTGCGCCATTCTGTGCTTAAATTACTAACAATTGCAAAATTTTTAACTTCTAAACCAATTAACATACTGTTTATCCATCCAGTCAATTAACTGTTAATTTATACAGTGTTTTGGTTTTTTGCAAATTAATTTTTTATTATTTATGCAACGCTTACATCTTGAGTAAATTGTGTATCAGAAGTTTTTGGGGAGGTATCAATTTGATCATCAACAATATCAGTAGCTTGTATAACGTCTTCGGTTTTAAGTAGCCCGATAAGTGGAGGTAAAGTATTTAGGTAAAAACTCTTATTGTATAAAATTCCTTGCTGAGGTAACTCAGATACAAAGTACTGTATATTATCAATCAATGGCTGGATTATATTCGTTTGATTAGTTTTAATTAACTCGTTGGACAACGTATTAATTAGTAGGTCAGCGGTATCTTCAAGTTGTTGCAAATTCTCGTCTGTATGCGATTGCACAACAAAAAAATTATTTACAATAGCTTGAATACGAGGAACGTATTTTGGGCGAATTATTTTAGCATCAAGAAGATTATTAAGCTTTGCTTTAAGGCGTGAATTTACATGCGAAACACGTTCATTAAATAGCTTTTTTCTAGCTTCGATTGCTTTTTTGCGATTACTCTCAATTTTGAGGTAACTGTATAAAAGTGTAATTAATAGCAGTAAAGCAAAGAATACTACATAAGTCATTGCTACTCGTTCCTAAATTATTTGATTATTATTTTAAGCCGCCATTTTGCTTTATAGTACTAAATTTGGCAATAAAATTAGTACAAACGACTACCCCAATTTAGTTTTGTACGTAAAACGTTGTAGTACGAGTAATTTTTTGGATGAATTAAGCGCAATTGTTTATCCGCTTTTTTAATTACTACCTCATCGCCGGGTAATACGGCAAGCACAACATGGCTGTCGCAACTTACCTGTAGGCTATCTGTATTTTCTAGGCTTAGCTTTAAGCGTACTTCGTTATCGGCATCGACCACTAAAGGTCTGCTAGATAAGGTATGAGGAAACATAGGCACTAACGATATTGCATTTAGCTCTGGCGTTAAAATTGGCCCGCCACCTGAAAGTGAATATGCCGTAGAGCCAGTAGGGGTTGATACTATTAAACCGTCAGAGCGCTGAGAAAACACAAAGTCATTATTTATAAAAGCTTCAAACTCAATCATATGCGCTACTTTATCGGCATGAAGTACCGCTTCGTTAACGGCAGAATTTGCACTCTTTAATTCGTTGTGGCGATATACTTCTACTTCTAATAAAAAGCGTTTTTCTTCAAGGTACTCACCACTGAGGACTTGCTCTAAGCTCGCTTCAAACCCTTCAGGGTTTAAATCAGTTAAAAAGCCAAGGTTACCTCTATTTACTCCAATTACAGCAATGTTAAAGCGCGCAAGCACGCGTGCAGCACCAAGCATGTTACCGTCACCGCCTACAACAATAGCTAAATCGGCTTGTTCTCCTAAGTCGACTAACTTAACAAGTTTGTCATGCGGGATATCGTCTAATTGACTCCCTGTGCGTTTTTCTACTATTACCTCAAAACCAAGCGCAAGTAAAAATGTATGTAAGCGCTGAAGGGTAGCAGCGGCTCCCGGGTGATTAGGTTTGCCAATTAGGCCTATGGTATTAAAAGGAGAGTCCATAATGTACGCACAAAAAGATTTAGTAATTGTAGAGTAACTCAAAACAGAAGTGTTTGAAAATACAGATTATAGCAATATTATAAACCTTCAATTTTATTCGCAGTCAGTTAACTGCACGACTTGAAAAACAACTAAACGCCCCGATATCTCTTTCATGCAACAAGATGTAGATACCATGAAACTAAACTCACGAGATCAGCAAATTTTTTCAGCTGTTATGAACATGTACTGTAATGGTGAAGGCTTGCCTGTTCCATCAACAAAAATTGCCAAGCTCAAAGGCATGGCAGTATGCTCGGCTACGGTTCGTAATGCTATGGCTCGCTTAGAAAAAGTGGGGCTATTGTATTCACCTCATACATCTGCAGGACGAGTGCCCACAAATGAAGGGTTTGATTATTGGTTTGACGAGTTTTTTCCACTCGCTGACATTGCTAATTATTGGCAACCAGAGCAATCACAACTCGTTGAACTAGCACATGGTTTGAGCCAAAAATACCAAATATGTTGTTGTGTTGGTTTACCACAAGTCAGCTCGCAGCAAGTGTTTAGAGTAGAAGTGCTTGATTTTGATTCTACCGACTGGCTTATTCTATTAATAGACAGGGCTGGGCAGAGCCACAACATTTGTATTGATAAACCTCATGATTCGTCAGATTCTGTTCGTTATCAGTTTGCAACATGGTTGAATACCGTATTTAGCCAACAAACTCTTATGGAGGGTTTGTATCGTATGCAGGCGATGGCAAATACAGCGCCTCGAAATTGTCACGATTCGCTTAATCAATGGACGCGACAACTAAGTCAAAAATTAGGCTCAGATAACAGTATTGTTGTTGGCGAAAATTACCTCTATAAACAAATCGATTGTGAGCAAAGTTTAAATATTGGCGTTTCGTTTTTAAATTATGTAGAAGATAAACTCGCTTTTAAAAACGGTGTATCGGTACTTAATAGCGAAAAATTACCTTTTACTGAGTGCGATGAATTGATTGTAATAAGTGTGCCGTACTTTCAAAATCAAGAATACCAAAGCCGCTTTTGTATAATTTGCCCTAAATCAGCGCAAATTGAAGAAATAATCCAAGAATTTAAATTAATTGAGACATCTAACTCTTGAATCTTTTTATTCAATCCCCATAATTACCGCAGTTGAAAAGAATTGGAGCACGTATTTTATGTCTGAGCAGACACAAAACCCTGAGCAAGAAGTAGAATTAAACGAAGAAATTTCTAAAATGCAGGCTGATGTAGAAGCAGCAGTAGAAGCCGCTGATCAACATGCCGAGGAAGAGCAAAGCCCTGAGGCAGAGATAGCTATGCTATATGCAGAGCTTGAAGCTGCTAAACAAACTATTGCTGATCAAAAAGATGGTGTTGTTCGTGCTGCAGCAGACGTAGACAACATTCGTCGTCGTGCAGCACAAGATGTAGAAAAAGCGCATAAGTTTGCACTAGAAAAATTTGCTAACGAATTACTACCTGTAATTGATAATCTTGAGCGTGCTATTGAGTTTTCTGATAAAGAAAATGAGACTTTAAAGCCGTTGCTTGAAGGTATCGATATGACAGTTAAAAGCTTTAACGATGCTGTTGCAAAGTTTGGTGTTGAAATTGTAAACCCACAAGGTGAGCAGTTTAATCCAGATTTTCATCAAGCAATGTCAATTCAACCAAGTAACGATGTAACACCTAATACAGTACTTGCTGTTATGCAAAAAGGTTACACATTGAATGGTCGTTTATTACGCCCTGCAATGGTTATGGTTTCTAAAGCTGCTGATGCTTAACTAATTTAAGGTTATTAGCTTTGATAAAAATGCCTCATATTGAGGCATTTTTTTTGTCTTTTTTATAGTGAATTAACTGTACGAGCATAGTAAGCAAAACAGCGCTAAACATTAAACTTGAAAACGGCACTGCGCTTTTTGCATGCATAATAGCGAGTAGCGGGCCAACTAATGCGCCACTGCCAAAACGAAGTGTGCCAATTACGGCCGTTGCCGTGCCTGTGTTTTTTTCAAACTTCATTAATATTAGCGAGTCAGCATTACTTGCAGTGACGCCTAAGCTCATCATTAATGGCGCAATAGCAGCCACAATATAATAAAGTGATAAATGCAATAAGCTAAATGTTAACAAAGCCAGCCCCGATACAAATCCAAATGTAAGCCCAATATAGAGCATTTTTCGAGAGCCCAGCCTTGGTACAATTCGCGTATTTAAAAAGTTACCAAACATCAGCGCCATTACGTTAAAGGCAAATAACACACCAAATAACTGTTCTGACACTTCATATAAATCTAAATAAATAAATGGTACTGAGGTCAAAAAGCAAAAAAATCCAAACGATACAAACATAGAACTGAGTATGTCGGCACGTGCATCTTTATTACTGAGTACTGTTTTATAGCTATCAAAAAATAGAGCGAGACCCTTTTTTTCGTTTTTGTGAATAGGAATATCAATTAGATACACTTGCACAAACGCCAATATTAAAAAGCTATACCCAGCAAGAACCAAAAATATGGTTGACCAAACAGAAAATCCTAAAATAAACGAGCCAACAGAGGGGGCAACTAACGGCGCTACCATCATAATCATCGACACATACGACATTCCCTTAGCTGTATTTTGCTGATAAATATGGCGAATAATACCCGGTACTACTACCGTTGCTGCCGCTCCCGTAAATGCTTGCACTGCTCGAAGAGTCCAAAAAGCATGGATTTCGGTGGTAAATGCCAGTGCAAGTGAGCTTGCACCAAATAAGGTTAAGCCGATACGTGCAAGCTTACGGCGGCCAATTTGATCGGCAATGGGGCCAAAAAATAGCATCCCTAATGAATAGCCTGCTAAGTAAATACTCAACGATATTTGTACATTGGGCATATTAGTGTGTAAATCGTTTGCAATTACCAGCATGGCAGGTAAGTACATATCTATCGCCAATGGCGTAATCGCCACGATACTGGCTAATAAAGGCAATAAAATACGGGTATTAAAAGACGAGGCTGAGGCGTCCATGTGTAAACTCAACAATCACTAAAAACAAGGGTTATAGTGTAACAGGGCATTGTATTTGGATAAACTTAGTTTGCCCGCTAAGTTTATCGTCATATTGCTTTTTTTTAATATAACGGTACATAAAGCAAATATTTTAAATTGGTACTGTGTTTGCTATTCTACAAGCAATAAAAAATTCATTACTTAAGAGAATTATCATGAAAAAACTAGTACTTGCAGTATTAGCGACAGCCGTTTTAGCCGGTTGTAAAACGTCACCAACAGGACGTACTCAAATAGCGCTTTACTCAGATCAACAAATGAGTGAAATGGGTACTGCTAGCTTTGCAGATATGAAAAAAAGCCAACCAATTAATAAAGATGCTAAAACAAATTCTTATGTAAATTGTATTGCTGAAAAAGTAGTCGCTGTATTACCAAAAGAATACGCGTCGCAAAATTGGGAAGTAGTGGTATTTGAAGATGAATCTGCTAACGCTTTTGCATTACCTGGGGGTTACATTGGGGTTCATACGGGCTTACTAAAAATAGCCACCAATCAAGACCAACTAGCAACAGTACTAGGGCACGAAGTAGGGCACGTAATTGCTGAGCATTCTAATGAGCGTGTTTCACAAAGCTCTATTTTAGATACCGGTATGCAGCTTGGTAGTGCTGCACTTGAAATGGGTAATATTCAATACCGTAACGAAATTATGCAAGGCTTAGGTTTGGGCGCACAATATGGAGTTGTTTTACCATTTAGCCGCTCTCACGAATCAGAAGCCGATACTATAGGTCTGGATTTAATGGCACAGGCGGGGTTTAATCCACAAGAGTCGGTTACACTTTGGGAAAATATGAGTGCAGCGGGCAGCGGTACAACCCCTGAGTTTTTATCTACTCACCCAGCGCCAAGTAACCGTATTAAAAATCTACAAGCGCAAATGAGTAAAGCACTTAGCGAGCAAAGCACTGCTAAAGCACAGGGTAAAAACCCACAATGCACACTGTAGTTAAGCGCTTTACTATCTGAAGTAGTGTACGTTTAGTATTAATGCGTAATTAAAATAAAACCCCTGTAAGTATTTTACCTACAGGGGTTTTATTTTAGTTTTTAAGCGTGGTTATTCAGCAGCAAGTGCTTGTTTAAATACATTTTTAAAGCGTTCGAAATCTTCAATGTGCGGCAGGTGCCCTAAATTATCCAGTTCAAATAATTGTGCGTCAGGGATAAGTGTTGCAGCGTGTTTGCCTAATTTATCATATCGACCAAGCTCGTAATCAACACCGTCTTTTTTCCAGTTACGGCCAGGGCCGGTTCTATCGCGTGTACCAATAATTAATTTAACCGGTACAGTTAAATCTTTAAATTCGGTTATTACAGGTTGAGTGAAAATCATATCGTATGTTTTTGCATTTACCCATGCCATTTGTTCTTTATCCGGGCCTTGTATTTGCCCTGTTATAAAGTCGGTTAAGGCTGAATATGTGGCATTCCACTTACCATCGTAGTAATTTTTTTGTTGGTATTTTCTTACGCCTTCTGGCGTTTTTGAAAATTCGTTTTTATAGAAAAAATTTGTATCTTTGTAATCAACATACTGCAGGTAGTTTTCAAGCCCAATAGGGTTAAGTAAAATTAATTTACTTGTTGTGTTTGGGTACATTAATGCAAAACGACTCGCTAGCATCCCACCCATAGAGTGCCCTAATACAATTGACTCTTTTATATTAAGTGAGTCCATTAACGCATGAGTATGATGAGCAAGAGCCGCAAATGAATACTGGTAATTAGTTGGTTTAGATGATTTTCCAAAACCAATTTGATCAGGAATTAATACGCCGTAGCCTAAAGATTGCAGGTATTGCGCAGTGGTAGTCCAGTAATCTGCATTAAAATTTTTGCCGTGCATAAGCGTCACTGTAGGCATGTCGGATTTGGTAGGCTTTAAGTAAATATAGGCCATTTTAAGAGACTGTTTTTGTGACTCAATGTTAAAGTAATTTACTTTAAAGTCGTACTGATAACTGCTTAAAAGTGCATCATAAGAAAGTGAAGAGGTATCTTGCGTTGTGCTCGCTAATGCATTGTTTGTTAATAACAATAAAGTAGAAAAGCAAATAACTTTAATCGACGACATTTGGTTACTCCAATTAAGGACAAATAATATGAGCTCTAATATATAAAACTCAGAATAATTCATTATAGTAACCAAACATTAAGTACTATTCAATTGAGGCTTTGTCATGCTCAACGTTGTTTAATTTGGAGATGAAAAAAGCGAAGCTAAAATAGAGCTTCGCTTATCAATGTAGGGTAAAACGAGTATCGTTAAAGCTTAAAACGTCCACTCAATATGGATTTGTGGCACTGACTCAGTGACTTCAGTACCTAGTTTATTGTGCCAGTATTGTAATTCCATACCCAACAGTAGTGTGTTTTCTTTCATTTGAAGAGCGTGGCCCATATCCCATACTAAAATAGGCTGTGCGAGTATCCACGCCTCTACATCGTTACCAAATTCATCTTCACGCTCTGCAATGTATTCAGCGTGGCCTTTAAAGCTAAATTTTTGTGAGCCAATATTAAAAGGGTATTCAAAGGCAACATCAAGCATCCAGCTATTTGTTTCAATAGGAGCCCCGCCTTTTGCTACACCTTCACTATCGTCAATGTAGGCTGTGAACAGCGTTTGAAAAAAGTTAAACCCAGGTACATCCCAGCTTAATTTAACACCAGGCAAGTATTTCATTACTTTAGCGTCGCCAGCAACGTTAATACCACCGGTAAGGCCCACATCTAATAATGCGCCTGCGCCAATTTTTTCGCCGCTAATGGCCGATAAGCTTACCGTTGAATACCACTCACCATAAAAATCAGCATCTTGGTAACCATCATCGGTATCGTCTTTACTGTAATCGATAAAAAAGAAGTTATCGCCGTAATCGTAACCCGATGCATGTTGAACCGAGTAAACAGTAGTGTTTGACTCTTGCTCAGTAAATGGGTCTTTTTGGTTGCCATTATTAATATGTAGTGCTGTGCTGCTCCAATTAGCCGCAAAAGCAGAAGACGATAAAGCAATTGATGTAAAAGTAACGAGAGGAAGTAATTTTTTAAATTTCATATCTGTATTTAACTATAATTTTAGTGACACGCGAAGGCGCGCATTATAGCAAAAGTGATTGATATGTAGAGTATTATTTTAACATATGTTGCAGCTTACTTATTAAGCTGCAACATAGTGTCGGTGTTTAAACTATGCTTTATTACGGCGTAAGCAAATAACTGCAATGGCTGTAAATGCTAAAATAAAGCAGTAATAAGAAGACGTTGATACTTCCCACGGGCTAATTTTAAACGTAGCACCTAATAACAATGCTTGGGCACCGTATGGCAATGAACCCTGTGTAACACAGGCAAATATATCAAGTAAACTGGCAGAGCGTTTACCGCTTATTTCACCGTCATCTGCTAGCTTTTTAGCAATAGGGCCCGCGACAATAATAGACACTGTGTTATTAGCAATACATACATTACTTGTTAAAACTAACGCAGCGATACCTAATTGATCTGCCACTTTACGGTGCCATTTTGCAATGATTTTAGTAATCGCTTGAATTTTTTGAGCAATGTAATCAAGACCACCGTTAATACGAATAAATTCAGATAAGCCGCCAATAAACATAGAAAGTAAAAATATTTCCTGCATATCAGTAAAGCCTTTGTAAATGTCTTTTACAAAGCTTGCGCCTTCGTAACTACCGGTAAAGCCCATTAATGCGGCAAAAATAATACCGCTAAACAACACTACAAATACGTTCAAGCCAGCAACTGCTAACACTAAAATAAAGGCATAAGGAAGTACCAACCAAATATCATAATCTTTAGTTTCAACTACTTGTGCAGCAGGTGTTAAATAAAACAACAGGGCGATAGTTAGAATGGCTGCAGGGACTGCAATTTTAAGATTTTCTTTAAACTTGTCTTTCATTTCACAGCCCTGCGTGCGCGTAGCTGCAATAGTGGTGTCTGAAATAATAGATAAGTTATCGCCAAACATAGCGCCAGATACAATCGTACCGGCCATTAATGCTGGATCTATACCCGTTTTAATTGATACCGCATAAGCGATAGGGCCAATGGCGCCAATCGTACCCATTGACGTTCCCATTGCAGTAGAAACAACGGCCGCAATTAAAAACAAACCAGGGAGCAATAACGAAGGTGGAATAAGCGATAAGCCTGCATTTACTACCGCATCTACACCACCGGTTGCACTTGCCACAGCCGAAAAAGCACCTGCAAGTAAGTAGATTAAACACATGGTAATAATATTGTTGTGTCCGGCACCTTTAATAAAGGTCTCTACACATTGGTTTACCGTGCCTTTATTTAAAATAAACGCAAGCATGATGGCGGGCAATATAGCAACAGGTGCAGGTAGTTGGTAAAAAGCATAATCAACCCCTTGCGATTGCAAATACAAACCTGAGCCTAAAAATAGCGCTACAAAGGTAAGTAGGGGAAGTAAAGAAAGTATTGCTTTGTTTTTATTAAATGATGGCTGCATCATAATCCTCATAACCAGTAAAATTTATCACAGCCAAAACTCCTCTTTTAGCTGAATTTAGCAGTACAACTTTTTATTTTAAAAAGTTGTTAGCCGCAGCGTCCGCAAGCCAAAGACCAAATCGACGCGAAAGAGAAGTTTAAATGTATAGATGGCTAAAGTAAACTGGTATTGTTATTATTATTAAATTAAAAGGTCACCTGACTATTGCATGACTTTTAGATAATATCTATAAAGCAACGCGATTTTCAGCGATTAATATTTATCCAACTGCATAAAAATACCCACCTGCGTATTTTGCAATGTCCGGATATATAGCTAATAAACGGATTCAAATAAAATTAGGTAAAAACCATGACTACAAATCGAATAGGTGTTTTTGGTGCTAACGGCAGAATGGGCTTAGCCCTATTAGAAGCCGCGACAATTAAAGAGCAAACACAACTTACAGGCGCATATGTTCGTAGTGGTTCATCGCTATTGGGCATTAATGTAAATCAAGTAAATAGCGCAGCCGATAACAGTGTTAGCTTTAGCGACGAAAGTACAATAGATGATGTAGATGTTTTAATCGACTTTACGCTGCCAGCGGGTATGAAAAACCATTTAAAAACAGCTGTTGCACAAAAAATTCCTATGGTGATTGGCACAACAGGTTTAACAAATGATGATATGGCGCTATTACACGATGCCGCTAAACATATCCCTATTGTATTTGCGCGAAATTACAGCGTAGGTGTCAATGTATTACTTAACCTTGTGCAAACTGCAGCGAATAAATTTGGTGACGATTTAGATATCGAAATATTTGAAGCGCATCACCGTCATAAAATAGATGCACCATCAGGTACTGCACTGGCAATAGGTGAGTCAATCGCGCAAGCGAAAGGCTGGGATCACGACGAGGTTGCGGTATATGACCGAAGCCAAGTAGAAACAGCGAAATCTCAAAATGAGATTGGTTATTCTGTCCTAAGAGGGGGCGATATAGTAGGTGAACATACCGCATACTTCGCTACAATGGGCGAAAGGCTTGAATTAACACATAAAGCAAGTTCGAGAATGACGTTCGCTCTAGGTGCTATAAGGGCTGCAAGCTGGTTAAAAAACAAACCTGCTGGACTTTATGATATGCAAGATGTGCTAGATCTTAAGTAGTTTAGTTACTATTTTAACTGTTTGGGTCTAATTTTACCTACAGTGACTTATTTGTAACAATTAACCAAATAATGTTAGACCTAAATAGCAACTTCATGTAATATGCAGCCAATTTGCCAAAAATTACTAAATGCGTGTTTCCAATTATACCCAAGTGGCTAGTAAATCCAGGGTTTCAGTGGGAATGAAAATAGTTTTAGGCAAGAAAAATGATTGAAGGTTGAATGCTTTACATCTGCATCATTTAAGACTGCGTAAAACAATTTAAGCTCACAAAAATCTGGTTTTGACGATCCCTCTGGGTATTGGCGGGGTGTTAGGCAATTGCTTACTCCCGTTTTTTACTGTTAGGAGGTTTAACTTGACTAAATCCGCTCTGTTAGTCCTAGAAGACGGCACAGTGTTTCGCGGTACTGCAATCGGCGCTGACGGCATGTCAGTCGGTGAAGTGGTATTCAATACGTCTATGACTGGTTATCAAGAAATTTTGACTGATCCATCATACGCGGAACAAATCGTAACTTTGACGTACCCACATATCGGTAATACGGGTACCAACAGCGAAGACGAAGAAGCGAATCAAATTTGGGCTAAAGGCCTAGTGATCCGTGATTTGCCACTGCTAGCAAGTAACTTTCGTAACGAGCAATCGTTAGATGATTACTTAAAAGAACGTAATATTTTAGGTATTGCGGACATCGACACCAGAAAGCTAACTCGAATTTTGCGTGATAAAGGCGCACAAAACGGGTGTATTGTTGCCGGTGACGAGCTAGACGAAAATAAAGCGTTACAAGCCGCGCAAGCCTTCCCGGGCTTAAAAGGTATGGATTTAGCAAAAGTTGTCTCAACCAAGGAAAATTTTGAGTGGCGCGAATCAAGCTGGACATTAGGTGAAGGATTTAAAACCCTTGACGCTGCTGATGAAAAGTTTCATGTTGTTGCCTACGACTTCGGTGTAAAACGTAATATTTTACGTATGCTTGTAGACCGTGGTTGTAAACTTACAGTAGTACCAGCGCAAACTTCAGCCGCTGACGTACTTGCTTTAAACCCTGATGGTATCTTCCTATCTAATGGCCCTGGTGATCCTGAGCCATGTACTTACGCTATTGAAGCCATTCAAGCCTTTTTAGAAACCGACACACCTATTTTTGGTATCTGTTTAGGTCATCAGTTATTAGCTCTTGCCTCAGGTGCTAAAACAGAAAAAATGAAATTTGGCCACCACGGTGGTAACCACCCAGTTAAAGACCTAGACCGTAATGTAGTTATGATCACAGCTCAAAACCATGGTTTTGCAGCTCAAGAATCAAGCCTACCAAGTACGCTTCGTGCCACGCATAAATCGTTATTTGATGGAACGCTTCAAGGTATTCATCGTACTGATAAGCCTGCGTTTAGCTTCCAGGGTCACCCTGAAGCAAGTCCAGGTCCACACGATGCAGCACCATTATTTGACCACTTCATCGATTTGATGCAAGCGCGTAAACACTAATTTAACTGGAGTAATAATGCCAAAACGTACCGACATAAAAAGCATTCTTATCTTAGGCGCAGGCCCAATTGTAATTGGTCAAGCTTGTGAATTTGACTACTCTGGTGCTCAAGCGTGTAAAGCACTTAGAGAAGAAGGCTATAGAGTTATATTAGTTAACTCAAACCCTGCAACTATCATGACCGATCCTGAAATGGCCGATGCTACCTACATCGAACCAATTCACTGGGAAGTGGTAGAAAAAATTATTGAAAAAGAAAAGCCAGATGCAGTACTGCCTACAATGGGTGGTCAAACAGCATTAAACTGTGCACTTGATTTAGACAAGCACGGTGTATTGGCTAAGCACGGCGTTGAGCTAATTGGCGCAACGGCGGATGCAATCGACAAAGCAGAAAACCGTGAACGCTTTGACGTAGCAATGAAAAACATTGGCCTAGAATGTCCTCGTGCTGAAATTGCTCACTCAATGGAAGAAGCTAAAGATACAATGAGCCGAATTGGCTTACCATGTATCATTCGTCCTTCTTTCACCATGGGTGGCACCGGTGGCGGTGTTGCTTACAACATGGAAGAGTTTGAAGAAATTTGTGAGCGCGGTTTAGACTTATCGCCAACAAACGAATTATTGATTGATGAATCACTGATTGGTTGGAAAGAGTACGAAACAGAAGTTGTACGTGATAAAAACGATAACTGTATTATTGTTTGTACCATTGAAAACTTTGACCCTATGGGTGTTCACACTGGCGATTCAATCACCGTTGCACCAGCGCAAACGCTAACCGACAAAGAATACCAAATTATGCGTAACGCCTCTATGGCGGTATTACGTGAAATTGGTGTAGAAACTGGCGGTTCTAACGTGCAGTTTGGTATTAATCCTGAAGATGGCCGTATGGTTATCATTGAGATGAACCCACGCGTATCACGTTCATCTGCACTTGCATCAAAAGCAACGGGTTTCCCAATTGCTAAAATTGCTGCAAAGCTAGCAGTAGGTTACACGCTTGACGAGCTTCAAAACGATATTACTGGCGGTAAAACTCCAGCATCTTTTGAGCCTTCAATCGATTACGTTGTAACAAAAATTCCTCGCTTTAACTTTGAAAAATTTGCCGGTGCTAACGATCGCTTAACTACGCAAATGAAATCGGTTGGCGAAGTAATGGCGATTGGTCGTAACCAACAAGAATCATTACACAAAGCATTACGTGGTCTTGAAGTGGGCGCAACAGGTTTTAACCCAATAGTTGCACTTGATGACCCTAAAGCTAAAGAAAAAATCATCCGCGAATTACGTGAGCCAGGTGCTGAGCGTATCTGGTACATTGCCGATGCAATGCGCCATGGTATGAGCGTTGATGATGTTTATGAGCTGACTAAAGTTAATCGCTGGTTCTTAGTACAAATAGAAGATATTTTAAAAGACGAAGCAAAAATTGGTGAAGTAGGTATGGCTGGTTTAAATGCCGACTTCCTACGTAAACTTAAACGCAAAGGTTTCGCAGATCCACGTATAGCTGAAATTGCTGGTGTATCTGAAGCTGAAATTCGTAAAAAACGTCACCTATTAAACATCGTGCCAGTATACAAGCGTGTTGATACGTGCGCCGCAGAATTTAGCTCAGACACAGCTTACATGTACTCATCTTACGATGAAGAGTGTGAAGCAAACCCAACAGATAAAGACAAAATCATGGTTATTGGTGGCGGTCCTAACCGTATCGGCCAAGGTATTGAATTTGATTACTGTTGTGTACATGCCTCGCTTGCGCTTCGCGAAGACGGTTATGAAACAATTATGGTTAACTGTAACCCTGAAACGGTTTCTACCGATTACGATACATCTGATAGACTATACTTTGAGCCAATTACACTTGAAGACGTACTCGAAATCGTACGTGTTGAAAAGCCAAAAGGCGTTATCGTGCAGTACGGTGGTCAAACACCACTTAAATTAGCACGTGAGCTTGAAGCGAATGGTGTGCCAGTAATTGGTACTTCACCTGATGCGATTGACCGTGCAGAAGATCGCGAACGTTTCCAACAACTTGTTGAGCGTTTGAACTTACTTCAGCCAGAAAATGCAACAGTAACTTCAACTGAAGAAGCACTACTTAAATCAGTTGAAATTGGTTTTCCACTCGTTGTACGTCCGTCGTATGTACTAGGTGGTCGTGCAATGGAAATTGTATACGATGAAGACGATTTACGTCGCTACATGACCGAAGCTGTATCTGCATCAAACGAAGCACCTGTATTACTGGACCGTTTCTTAGATAACGCAATTGAAGTTGACGTTGACGCGATTTGCGACGGCGAGCAAGTAATTATTGGCGGTATCATGGAGCACATTGAGCAAGCCGGTGTTCACTCTGGTGACTCAGCATGTTCATTACCAGCACATTCTTTATCGCAAGAAGTGCAAGATGTAATGCGCAAGCAAGTAACCGACATGGCGCTTGAGCTTGGTGTTGTTGGCTTAATGAATACACAGTTTGCTGTAAAAGATGGCAAAGTGTACTTAATTGAAGTTAACCCGCGTGCCGCACGTACTGTACCGTTTGTATCAAAAGCAACCGGTGTAGCGCTTGCAAAAGTGGCGGCTCGTTGTATGGCGGGTCAGTCTTTGGCAAGCCAAGGTATTACTAAAGAAGTGATCCCTCCTTATTACAGCGTTAAAGAAGTTGTTTTACCATTTGCTAAGTTTCAGGGTGTGGATCCAATTCGTGGCCCTGAGATGCGCTCAACGGGTGAAGTGATGGGTGTTGGTGATACTTTCGCCGAAGCATTCGCAAAAGCACAATTAGGTGCAAGCAACACTTTACCACGCGGTGGTCGCGCGTTATTATCTGTTCGTAATAGCGATAAGCCACGCATTGTTGAATTAGCCAAGATTATGACCGACTTAGGTTTTGAACTTGACGCAACGGGTGGCACGGCACAAGCTCTTGAAGAAGCTGGCATTGAAGTACGACGTGTAAACAAAGTATATGAAGGCCGCCCGCATATTCTTGATTATATCAAGAATAAAGAGTACAGCTATATCGTTAATACCACCGAAGGTCGCCAAGCGATCGAAGATTCGAAGGTGTTACGTCGTGGTGCATTGCAAAATAAAACCAACTATACGACAACCTTGAACGCGGCTTTTGCTAACTGTACTGCTAACAAAGCAGATGACCGTAGTAAAGTAACGTCAGTTCAAGAGCTACACCTGCGATTGAACTAAGGAAATGTGCCAAGGCCAACTAGGGCCTTGGTGTTAAGTGAGAAAAGTATGCAATCAATTCCGATGACAGTTCGTGGCGCAGATTTACTGCGCAAAGAGCTTAACGAATTAAAAACAGTTACCCGTCCAAAAATTATCGCCGACATTGCTGTTGCGCGTGAACACGGTGACTTAAAAGAAAACGCTGAGTACCACGCTGCACGTGAGCAACAGGGTTTTTGTGAAGGTCGTATTCAAGAAATTGAAGCTAAACTTTCAAATGTTCAGATAATCGACGTAACTAAAATGCCAAATACGGGCAAAGTTATTTTTGGTACTACCGTAACTATAGTAAATGTAGATACGGATGCTGAAGTAAAGTATCGTATTGTAGGCGATGATGAAGCAGATATTAAAAACAACTTAATTTCTGTTAATTCACCGATTGCACGTGGCTTAATTGGTAAACAAGTAGACGATGCAGTGTCTATCCAAACGCCAAAAGGTATCGTTGAGTACGAAATCATTGAAGTTGAGTATCTTTAACGCACAACTCACTTTAACGTTTTAAATAAAAACCGATGTATTTACATCGGTTTTTTTATGCCTTAAATAAATCACTATACTGATAAGGGTATTCATATTGCATAAAGAGTAAGCATGATGATATAGGTACATAATCACTTCATTAAAAGGAACACTCAATGGCTAATATACTTTACCCAGCGCCTTTAAAAGTAGGCTCTAAAATTGCTATTTGCTCGCTTTCATCTGGGCTAAAAGAAAAGTATCACGGACGCTTAGATATTGTTATAAATGGACTAAAACAACGAGGGTATAATGTTGTTGAAGGCGAGTTTTTACGTCAAAACAAACCACGTGAACAGCTTAATGCTAAAGCGCATGCTAAGCAGCTAATGGGTTTTTTATTAGATGATGAAATAGATGCGATTATGCCGCCAATGGGTGGTGAGCTGGCAATGGAAATACTGCCACTACTTGATTTTAAAGCTATTAAAGAAGCAAAGCCTAAGTGGTTAGTTGGTTTTTCTGATGTGAGTACTATTGCATGTGCACTCACTGCTAAGTGCCAATGGGCAACCCTTCACAGCGCCAATCTTATGCAGTTACACCCAGATGAAAAAAATCCGTACAGCTTACAAATATTTGAAACTCTGACCTACGAAGCCGGTAGTAAATTTGAGCAAGGTCCTTCTTCTTTATACCAAAAAAATAAGCCTAATTACGCGCAAAGTCCGAACGAATTACTCAGCCCGAGTGAGCCCACAAACTGGCAATGTTTAAACTACACAGATAAACGTACCATAGAAATGTCTGGTCGGTTATTTGGTGGGTGTTTAGATACCGTAGGTTTATTGCTCGACTCGCCATTTTTAGCGCTGCATGAGTTTAAAAAGGACAGTGCGCCCGAAGGGCTTATTTTATACCTCGAAAACTCAGAACTTACACCAACAACCGTTGCACGATTTTTACTGTCATTAAAATTAGCCGGAATATTTGATGACATCAATGGCTTGGTTTTAGGGCGAAGTGAAATAACACAAGGTCATTACGATGCCTTTGATTATCGTCATGCGCTTGATGTTGCGCTAGGTGGGTGTTTATTTCCTGTAATTTTTGATGCCGATATAGGGCACGTTCAACCTAACTTAAATTTGGTCAATGGTGCTACCTGTACGCTAGTTGCTGATATAAATGAAGGTATAGTAGATCGCGCATCGTTAAATATTCAACTTTCGTAGTTTTTATTGTATTTAGTTTTGAAAAACAAATAAATACAAGCGTATAATATGCCTACAGTAAGTGCTAATGCTTACTGTAAATTCTCAGGGCGGGGTGAAATTCCCCACCGGCGGTATGTTTAATGTTTTTTATGACTTAAACGAGCCCGCGAGCGCTTTATTTAACTTATTTTAGGTTAAGTAAAGGTCAAGCAGATCTGGTGAGATGCCAGAGCCGACGGTTACAGTCCGGATGAAAGAGAATATGGCTTATTATACTAAAACCAATTTTATTAAAGACATGACCGTTGTATCGCGTTAAGTGAGCTATTTTTCTTTGCGCTATAATTAGTCACTAATTTAATGTTATTGGTATAACAGTGTGCGCTGCATTTTGCTGCGTGCTTTTTGTTATTTTATTTAAGCTATTTTGGTAGTGATCGCTTTAAATTTAAGTGATGTATTACTGATCCTTTCACAGTCCTGAATCTATTATTTTTATTTGGAATATAATGATGATTCAGTCTCTACTTACTCAATTCGGCGAAAGCCATACCCGCGTACAAAGCGCCATCACTGCACTACAGCAAGGCCAAGGCGTACTTGTTGTTGATGATGAAAACCGTGAAAATGAAGGCGACTTTGTTTTTTCAGCTGAGCACCTAACGACTTCTCAAATGGCCGAAATGATCCGCGAAGGCAGCGGCATTGTTTGCTTATGCATGGGGGAGGAACGCATTAAACAGCTCGATTTACCGCAAATGGTAGCTAACAATACGAGTCAAAATAACACCGCTTATACAGTCACTATTGAAGCTAAGCATGGCGTAACAACAGGTGTGTCTGCTGCTGATAGAGTAACTACTATAAAAGCAGCGACAGCGGATAATGCAAAACCAAGTGATTTATCGCGCCCAGGGCATGTATTTGGTTTAAAGGCACAAACGGGTGGCGTATTAATGCGTCGCGGTCATACCGAAGCATCCGTTGATTTAATGCAACTTGCCGGCTTAAAACCATTTGGCGTAATTTGCGAACTTACTAATCCCGATGGTTCAATGGCGCGCTTACCTGAAGTGAGTGATTATGCTAATAAGCATAATATGACCGTGGTTTCTATTGAAGATTTAGTGCAATACATTCAAGCTGCGCAGCTTAAAGTAGGTTAAATTACTATTTTATCAGCCTTAGATATATTAAAAGCACGCACCTGTTGCGTGTTTTTATGGGCCTAACTTGCTCTTAAAATATAATAATCACTTGTTTTTATTTACGTTATTTAAGAAGCTTAGCGAAGGAATTGCACTTTCTGTAGCCGCTACATACAGTACTCTATAAGGAATTACCCCATTAAAATAGATTATTCTAACTATACACTTGAAGAATTGTTCGATGTAAAAGCTAATATAGATAAAGATAAATACACTGAGAATTTCAATGCATTAATGGCTGAATTTTTAAAAAGAGAAAACGAATTAAAACACTATAATGATGCGATAGAAAAAGAGGCTGAGGCTAAAAAAATATTACGAATGACCAGCTGCTCTAATAAAAGAATAGCGGGTGTGTTTTTATTTGGTTTGTGTATCAGTTTACCCTTATTGTTGTTCGCTGAACTGTCGATTTTAAGCACGATTAATCAATTTTACAGCGTGGTACTTTTACTTATGGTGGGGTTACCTTTATTGCATTCTTTTCGTTATGGCTGGACACTATCTAAATACGGTATAGTGACTGTAACCGACGATGTGTTTTCCTTCACTGTAATGCAATTTTTTTATAGCTGTACTTTTTGTTCAATACTTTTGCTTACCATATTAAGGTGGCCTTAACAGTTACTGCAGCACATTAGTACAGAGTAATATGCTTGGATCCTTTACTGAATATGAGTTGTATTTATAAATGTATAAGCGAAAAAATAGCAGCTGATATAAACCAGCTGCTTGGTTTGAAAAATTATAAAACTTGAATAACTTGCTCTTTAGCTAAACGTGATTTAGGTAATTTGGCATTATAATCTTCTGCGTCATCATGGTAGCCAAGCACTAAAGCTACATCACAAATGTAACCATCTATCTCTTTTTCAAAAACTTCGCCAATCAGCTCGGCATCTACGCCTTCCATTGGAGTTGAATCAATCCCTAAGCGTTCTGCTGTATGCATTGTATTACCAAGCGCTATGTAAGTTTGTGCTTTAGTCCACCTCGAATAATTGTTATTTTTTAAGAAAACTTCCAGACTTTATTTGAGAGGCTAATTAAAGTGTGTGACATTACATGTTAACTGTCAGTGCTAACGTTATAGTATAAGTGAAAGATAGTACGGCTTATTTTGCTTTTGTAAGCGAGTTAATGCCATGCTATATTGACGTTAACTTATATAAAAGGAATTAATAATATGATCGTTAAATTTAATAAACTTTGGTCTAATCATCCATATCCTGACGCACCTTGTGATAAATCTCTGTTTGGAAATCAATGCGCTATTCGCATGGGGGTTGCGCTAGAAAAGTCAGGAATAGATACTTCGTCTTTTGATAGTATGTATCCTCAACGCCGGTGCTACCCTGGTTTAAAGCATAGTCCTAGACATATCTTGGCAGCTCAGGAGCTTGCAAATTGGATTGACTCTCCTCGTAGCACTGCATTTGGTACTAAAAAAGTAATTAAAGGGGGCGCTTTATCCAAGTTGAAAGATAAAAAAGGAATTATATTTATAATGAATGGCTGGGGTAATACTGATCACATTGACTTGTGGGATGGGGAGTACCTAAAGGGTGGTAACACAGATTGGCTGAATTTAGGTGATGAGATCTGGTTTTGGGAAATTTTAGTATGAGAAATAAATTAACATTTAGCTCTATGTTACTTTTATTTTCTTGTTCAAATATAAACGCTGGCATACTTTTAGATGCTGAAATTTGCGAAGTTTCAATGGACAATAATAGTGAAAAACTACAGTTGTCACCTCCATGCTCATTAGTCAAAACTGAAAATGGCAAGAAAAATTTTTTTCAATTTAATGAAAGTAAAATTTATATTATTTCTGGAGCCCCGGCTAAATTAGAGAAATTAAAAAGATGGTCAGTAAAAGAGAGTGATAGATGTTCACTGGAATATCAGGCTGTTATAGTCGTTAGTAATAAATTTTCTCTATCTAAACTGAAAGATAAAGGTTTAGTGTGTCCTGATATTGGTTTAGATGAAAAGTTTTATCAACAATTTGTCCAATATTAATCTATGAAAGAGTAGTACAGTTTTCTCGCTTACTCCATATACCTTACGGATTATAAAAAACCACTTATTATAATAAGTGGTTTAATTGAAAACTGTTATTAATATAGTATTACTTATAAAACCTGAATAACTTGCTCTTTAGCCAAGCGAGATTTAGGTAGCTTAGCATTATAATCTTCAGCGCTATCGTGATAGCCAAGTACTAATGCGACGTCGCATACGTAACCATCAAGTTCTTTTTCAAAGACTTCGCCAATCAGCTCGGCATCTACGCCTTCCATTGGAGTTGAATCAATGCCTAAACGTGCAGCGGCATGCATAGTGTTACCCAGTGCAATGTAAGTTTGTGCTTTAGTCCACTCTTCATTAACGCCTTGCTCATCAGTATTCATATCAACAAACGCATAAGCACCAAAAGCTTGTTCGCGATTTTCTGCTTTAGTACGGCCATTTTTAATATCTGCATCAATAACTTGTGCGTAGTCATCGCGGGTATATTTAGGATTGTGAGCGAATAATATTATATGCGAAGCTGTTTTAATATGTGGCTGGTTAAACGCAAATTTATTAGCAAATGTACTATGCATACGCTCTTTAGCCTCATCTGATTCAATTACGATGAATTTCCAAGGCTGCGAGTTAATAGATGATGGAGATAGGCGCATAGCTTCGTAAATAACGGCTAAATCGTCTTGAGATACACGTTTCGTTGCATCGTAACGTTTTGCTGTGTAACGCTTTTCTAAGTCATTAAGAATAGGGTGAGTCATTAGTTTCTCCATTGAGTAGGTGTTTTACCAGTATTTACTATGTTGAGTCAGTTTTAGTAAAAACAAACCCTTTTAAAAATTTATTACAAAAATAATATCGTGTTTTTAAATCACTCTACTTATTTGATTCAATTGATATCTACGTAAAGTAAGGCCTATCAATATAGCTAGGTACGGATAGTAGTGGGTTATTACAATATGATAAACAGGTATATGGTTGAATCATTATCAAATATTATTAGGTAATAGTTTCTTTAATAAATATAAATACAGCCATAGCCACCCAAAATATTGGCTGAAGACACCAATTACATTGGTGCCTTCAATTAATTCAGGCTGCGCGTGTTTAGTATTTATGGAATTAAAAACCTTCCAACACTATTTTGCCAATAGAGCGACCTTCTTCAAGTTCTGCGTGTGCAATACGCAGGTTAGCCGCATTTATAATGCCTAAATTTTTACCAATCGTTGTTTGAATATGGCCCTGATCAATTAACTCAGCAACATGATTTAGTAACTTGCTTTGCTCAATTAAATCTTTGGCATTAAACATTGAGCGGGCAAACATAAATTCCCAATGTAGCGATAAGCTCTTCATTTTTAATTTACTCACATCTAATGACTCAGGATCGTCAATCATTGCAATTTTACCAAATGGTGCAAGTACCTCCGTATACGCTTCAAAGTAAGTATCAGTACTGTGCAGACTTGCTACATGTGTTACCGATCCAATGTTTAATGCGTCAATTTGAGCCGGTAATGGTTTTGTATGATCAACAACATAATCTGCGCCTAGTTTTTTAACCCATGCTTGTGAGCTTTCACGCGATGCAGTGGCAATCACTGTTGCACCAGTAATCGCTTTAGCAAGCTGGATAAAAATAGAACCAACGCCGCCTGCGGCACCTGTTACTAAAATAACTTCGTCTGATTTTGTTGTTGCATCAGCTGATTGTTTTACAATGTTTAAATGCTCAAATAATAATTCGTACGCTGTTATTGCAGTAAGGGGTAATGCAGCAGCTTCAGCATCGTTTAAGCTTTGTGGTTTGAACCCTACAATGCGCTCATCCACTAATTGAAATTCTGCATTACTACCTGGGCGGGTAATATCACCTGCGTAGTAAACAGCATCGCCAGGTTTAAATGCCGTTACAGCATCGCCGATGGCAACAACTTCACCAACAGCATCCCAACCAATAACTTTTATTTCACCATCAGCAGGGGGCATAGATACACGCACTTTGTAATCTGCTGGGTTAACTGCAATAGCTTTAACTTTAATTAATAAATCACGACCTGTTGCAACTGGCTGTGGTAATTCAACATCAATTAACGATTCAGGATTAGAAACAGGAAGAGATTTTTTATAACCAATGGCTTTCATAATAAGTGTCCTAATTTGTTTACATATAAGGTGCAAGCCATGCTTTGGCTAGCTGATGGATATATAGTAGACCTTGCTTTAATATAGATAAAACGCATAATTGTTGAATCATTATCAAATATAAATAGATAATATGAACATAGAAGATTTAAAACTTATTTTAAAAGTAGCTGAGTTTAGAAGTATTACGCTCGCAGCTGCTAAGTTAGATATGCGTACAGCCACAGCAAGCGCGGCTATTAAACGTGTTGAGGCAGCCCTTGGTAGTGAGCTATTTGTTCGTACAACACGTCATTTAAGGTTATCGGCTGCTGGGGAGCGCTACATACCACAATGTGAGCAGGCTTTAGCTGTACTTGAGCTTGCAAAGCAAAATCTAAAAGGTGAGCACGACGAAATTGAAGGCGAGCTGCGGGTTGCCCTTTCATCTGACTTAGGCCGTAACTTAGTGATCCCATGGATTGATGAACTCATGGACACTTATCCAAAGCTAAGTTTAAGAACGCATATAAGTGATAGTAATATCGACTTTTACCGTGACTCAGTTGATATAGCGCTTCGTTATGGCTCGCCTAATGATGCTAGCGTTTATGGATTCAAAATTTGTAACGTACCGCGCTTGTTATGTGCAACTGACGAATATCTCTTACAGAACGGGGCTCCCATGCATCCCGATGATTTAGCGTCGCATCAAGGTTTGTTTTATCAGTTGCAGGATATTATAAATAATACGTGGGAATTCACCGATGGTGAGTCAAAATATAAAGTTAAAATGAATGGCAGGCGCGCCTCAAACGATGGCGATTTAGTAAGGCGCTGGTGCGTTGCGGGTAAAGGCTTGGCTGTAAAATCAGCCCTTGATATAGCCGATGATTTACTCAATGACAGGGTGGTTACTGTAATGCAATATTATCAACATGTTAATGGTGAACTTTGGCTTATTTGCCCAAGTAGGCAGTCAATAACCCCAGCGGTGCGTTTACTACGTGATGCATGCAGAGCAAAATCCCAAGCTATTTTGCAGCAGTTAGTAAATAAAGGAATTATTGATAAAAGCGTACTGAGCTAATTTAGGAAGAGTTATGCAAGTTGATGATATTAGAGTTTTTATTCCCTGTAAAAGCTATGAACAATCTCAGCGCTTTTATAAAGCGCTTGGATTTAAGATTGAAGATGCTTCAAATGATTTATGTGTGTGTACCTTTGGCGAATGTACGTTCTTTTTACAGCGTTATTATAATAAAACGTTTGCTGAAAACTTAATGCTGCAACTTTGTGTGTTAAATATAGATGAAGCATACGAACTCATTAGTAACCTAAACGGTTTTGACATCCGCTTTGAGGGTATAAAACAAGAATCTTGGGGTAGCGTTATTTACTTATGGGGACCATCGGGTGAGCTTTGGCACGTAACTGAATTAAATTAAAAATAAAAAGGAATAAATATGAAATTTAATAAATATATAATCATTTTGATGGCGGCCTTACTTGCTTCTTGTAGCTCGTTTATGAGTAACAATACAGGTAAAAATACACAATCTAGTAGCTTAATGGATTTTTTTATATCCTGATCAACAAAGCCGTGCTACCTATAAACCTGAAATACCTGTTTTAAAACTCCCTGTTACCGTCGGAATTGCATTTGTACCGTCTAAAAACTGGCAGCCAGACGGGTTAGAGACCCAAAACCAAGTCGAATTACTCGAAAAAGTAAAAAAGTCATTTCTTCAATATGATTACATTGACCGCATTGAAGTTATACCAAGCACCTATTTAAAGGGTGGTGAAGGTTTTGCAACACTCGAGCAAGTAGGGCGACTTTACGATGTAGATTTAATCGCACTGGTTTCATATGATCAAATTACGCAATCTTATGAAAATAATGCAGCCTTACTTTATTGGACAATAGTGGGTATGTACGTTATTCCAGGCAATGAAAATACAATCCAAACCTTTGTGGATACAGCTGTTTTTGATATTAAAAGTAGAAAAATGCTATTTAGAGCACCTGGTATAAGTAAGCTTGAAAAAAGAACAACAGCAATAGGTATTGATGAAACGTTATCTGAAAAGTCGGCTGAAGGTTTTAATCTAGCGGTTAGTGATATGAGTACTAATTTAGATGCAGAACTAGCAAGGTTTAAAACACGTGTTAAAGAAGAAAAAATTGCAAAAGTCGAAAATAAAGATGGCTCCAGCAGCGGTGGCTCTTTGAGTATTTATTTACTCGTTTTGTTGTCGTTATTAGTTATGCGTAGCAGAAAAGTTTAAAGCAAAAAATAGCTAAGTACTTTAATAATGCCACCTACTTTGAGCCGGTGGCATTATTTTTTATTCGCTAACTTAGCTTTTTATTAAAAAAGTCAACGGTACGTTGCCATGCAAGCTCAGCATTGTCTTTATCATATCGACCAGTAGAGTCATTATGAAATCCATGATTTGCCCCTTTATACATGTGCATAGTGTACTCAACGTTATTAGCTTTTAAATCTTGTTCGTACTGTGGCCACGATGCGTTTACACGTTTATCCAGCTCACCTAATTGAATCATTAATGGAGCTTTAATATTTTTACGTAAACTTTCACTGGCAGGAGTGCCGTAAAAAGGCACTCCGGCGCTGATTAAATTACTATCTACAGCCGCTAAATAGTTAACAATGTAGCCACCAAAACAAAAACCAACAGCGCCGAGTTTACCGTTACTGTTGGCATGCGATTTTAAAAAGTGCGCTGCGGCTATAAAATCGTTTTGAATTTTAGCGCGGTCCATGGTTTTTTGCATAGCGCGTCCCTCATCATCGTTACCAGGGTAGCCACCCAGTGGAAAGAGCGCATCGGGTGCAAATGCAATAAAACCTACCTTCGCTAAGCGTCTTGCTACATCTTTTACGTATGGGTTTAATCCACGGTTTTCGTGTATCACAAGCACAACAGGAAGTTTACCTTCTATGTTTTTAGGGGTTGCTAAGTAACCTTTGCCTTTACCGTGCCCGTCTGGCGAATCGAATTCTTCGTACGTTGCTTTAATATCATCGTCATTAAACGACACTTGTTCAGCCAGCGCGTAATTAGGTAATAATGCTGATGTAAGTACAGCCATTGAAAAACCAAGTGCAGCAAGCCCCCCGAGTTTTTTCATAAAAGTACGACGGTCCATTAAACCGTGGGCGTATTCGTCATACCAATCAAAGGCTTCTTGAGGAATGTGATCAGAGGGAGATGTATTCATGGCTGTTCCTTAATTTTATTATGTTATTTAAATACCATAACGTATTAGGAATAAAAAACGAGCAATATTTTCTCTCAATTATTAGGACTGTTGCCAAAGCTATCCGTCAAGCAAGGAAAGGAGCACATTCCTTTGTTGTTTGGATATTAAAGAAACCATTTTGATGTGATTTAAATCTTTTACCTCATAAATACTCACTTTTGGATTATTAAGAGTAAGCAACCCATTATATGGACTCACTTTGTCTGCATTACTTGAAAAGATGTAAGTTTGCCTAGCATGAGGGTTCTTATTTAGATTACTTAATATAGCGAGTTTAGTAAGAGGTACTTCACTTTTTTCAATTATCTTAACGGCAACTTCATTTATATAATCATCGCCTAATAGTTTGCTATAAATAGGGTGTGATAAGTTAGCAATTGTGTTTAGTGCGGCCTCAAAATTAATCATTGGGGCATAAAGTATATGCTTACTAATGTTCAGCTTAGATGCCAACTCAACTCCCGCAATTGCGCCCATTGAGTAACTAATTAAGGAGATATCAGTGTAGTTTTCTTTATTTACATAATTGATTAACACATCAAGAGAGTTTAAACCAAATCTAAACTTATCGTATTGATTACTAGCGGGCATCACTATTACATTTTTTCCCGTAATATGACTAAGCCATCTTGCTTGCATGGTGTAAATCAAACTGTCTACGCCATATCCCGGAAAGATAATTAAAAGTCCGCTACTTGAATTACTTGGTAAATTATCTGAAGTAAGTTGGTATTCAAAAACATCATCTTCAGTGCTTCCTTCAACAATCAAACTTAACGAAAGTTTATTACCATCGAGTAGGTAGCTTTCGATATCCTTAGGTGAGATAAATCTAAAATCAAGACAATCTACTTCGCTGCTACAGTAATGGGTTTGTACTCCAGATAAAGCGATAGAGCTCTCAAATTCTTTAGGGAGAACTTTCTGCGGAGGCTTAGTTATTTGATAAGCAATATAGCTCTGGCACCCGCTTAAAAAAATAACTAAAGAAATAATCAGTATGTATAAGCGCATTAAAGTCCCTTTAATTTTCAAGCTAAAATTTTTTGATTAATTAATGCCTGATAGGCCTTGGTCAATACCCAGCAAAAACTCTAAACCTACAAACGCAAACGATATTGCAACGGCGCCTAATAGCATTAAGTTGCGGTTATTCTTTTTGTAGCCAATTGTGGTTAGTACAGCAAATACAGTAAATAAAATAAGTTGAAGTGTACCCATTATTATTCCTTTTGAGGGTTATATTTATAGAGTTAAATTATCAGTAAGGTAAAGACTTGGCAAATAGGTGAATATCATTTTTAAGCTAAAAATAAAAAGCTCGACATAATATGCCGAGCTTTTTTGGTTGGGATGTTACTTAATTTAGCTGTGAGTAGGCGCTGGTTGGGCATCTACTAGTGGTGGCTTGCCACGCATTTTACGTACTAATCGTTTAGCATCTTCTAGTGCAACATACTGGCACGGTATAAGTATCAGTGTAATTACTGTGGCAAATAACACACCAAAAGCAAGTGATACAGCCATTGGGATAACAATTTTAGCTTGTAAACTCGTTTCAAAAATAATTGGCATTACACCAATAAAGGTAGTGATTGAGGTAAGTAATATCGCTCTAAAGCGACGAGCACCGGCTTGCATTACAGCATCCTTAATCGCAACACCTTCAGCGCGTGCTTTGTTTACAAAATCAACCATAACGAGGGAATCATTTACGACCACACCCGCTACAGCAATAATGCCAAACATCGATAAGCTACTCATGGTCATACCTAAAATCATATGCCCAAACATCGCGCCCACTACACCAAACGGAATAACCGACATTATAATAAGTGGCTGCGAGTAAGAGCGAAGCGGAATGGCTAACAAGGTAAATATAATCATCATTGATATACCAAAATCACGAAGCTGCTCTGAAGCGCTATCCATCTCTTCTTGAATGCGCCCAGCTACATCACTTGTAACGCCAGGGTAGCTCTTAAGTAATGTTGGTAAGTATTCATCACGAATTTCTTCTGCAATCGCAAATGGTTCGGCTTTGTCGGTATTTACCGCAGCCCATACGTTTACAGTGCGTTTAGAGTTTTCTCGGCGAATACGGTTTACACCGTCAACCAGCTTAACTTCGGCTACTTCACTTAGCGGTACTTCAGCGCCTGTAGGTGTAATAATACGCACACTTGCTATGTCACTTATTGAGTTACGTTCGTCTTCTGGATAGCGGATCATGACTTTAATTTCTTCGCCTTCACGCAATATTCGCTGCGCTTCTAAGCCGTAGTAACTAAAGCTAACTTGCGACGCTACATCAGCAAGCGTTAAACCCATGCTGTAAGCGAGTGGTTTTAAATCAAGTTGCACTTCGTCGGTAGCGCTTTGCATTGAATCGTTTACGTCGCCAACGCCTTCCATTGTTTGTAATTTGGCTTTTAATTTACCAGCCACTTCTTTTAGCTCGTCAGCATTTTTGCCTTCAAGTTTAAAGCTAACGTCGCCATCATCTCGACCGCCATTCATTATACTGTCTTGAATGGTCATGGTTTTAATGCCGGGTAGAGCGGGCATTTGCTCACGCCATAATGCACTTAGGGCAAAGGTGTCGATAGGGCGTAAATCAGGCTCTACCAAAATGGCCATAATATTTGCTTCAGTTCGTCCGCGAAGGCTTACCGATAAATCGCGGATCATCGGTTTACCGTATTGCTCTTGTAGTTGCTGATCGACCTGTAACAACACGCTTTCAATTTTACGTGCGGTTTCAAGCGTTGCTTGCTCAGATGAAGCTAGGTTCATTTCTATATCAATACGCGGAAAGTCGTGCGGTATTTTAGGGTTTGGTACAAACTTAACTAAACCACCTGCAAACATACCTGCGCTTACAATAAGTAAACACATAAAGCCAACAATTACGGTATAGCGATAGTGAATACAGCGGCCAACAAAAGGAAGGTAGTAGTTATTCACAAAGCCTTTTAAACCACTATCAATCACCATACGTAAGCGATGTAATAGGTTTTTAGGATTTGGTTTACGTGGGTTCATTGCTGCAATATGGGCAGGTAAAATAAGTTTTGATTCAATGAGTGAAAAAATCAAACATAAAATAATAACGCCACCAATTGCTTTAGAAAAAGCAGCGCCAGGGCCTGTTGCCATTGTTTGCGGTAAAAATGCCGCAATGGTAGTTAATACACCAAAGGTTGCTGGCATCGCAACACGTTTTACACCGCGTACAACGTTATCAAGTGTGTGACCGTATTTTTCTATTTCGGCACTGGCTGATTCGCCCACAACTATGGCGTCATCAACAACAATCCCGAGCACAAGTATAAAGGCAAAAAGAGAGGCTAGGTTAATTGTTACATCTAAAAAGCCAATAGGCATAAACAAAAAGGCGCCCAGAAAAGACACCGGTAAACCCATCATTACCCAAAATGCTAAGCGTAGCGGTAAAAATAGTGCCAGCACTAACATTACTAACAAGCCACCCCAAATCATGTTATCGACCATCATATCGAGTCGACCTTCAAGGTAGTAAGTTAAATCAACAATAGGAGAGAGCTTAACACCTGCTGGTAAAAGCGGCTCTTTAGTTGCCATGTAGCTTTTAAGTACTTTTGCTACATCGGTAATGTCTTGATCTTTTGATGCGTTTACTTCAAACGAGAGTGAATTCTTACCATTGTATTTTGAATATTGTAGACCTTCTTCAAAGCCATCATTAATAGTTGCAACATCGCCTAAATAAATTTGTGCGCCATCAGCAAGGGTAATAAGTGGCAGTTTTTCAAACTCAAAACCACGGTAGGCTTGTTTTTCAACACGCATCGAAATATAACCATTTTCAGAGCGTATTTGTCCCGCCGACATATTTGCCGAAAAGTTTTGCACCGCGCCTGCAATATCTCTAAATGTTAAGCCATATTCGCGCAGTTTATCGGGGCTGACTTCTATACCAATTTCATATTCTAAGCCGCCGTTAAAATTAACAAGGTTAACGTGAGGCAGTGCTTGTAGCTCGTCTTTTATATCGTTGCCAAGCTCTTTTAACTGGTAGTTACTCATGTCGCCGTAAAGCGCGAGTATCATTACCTCTTGCTCAAACTTATCGCGGCGCACAACAGGGCGCTCCATTCCCGCAGGAAAGGTGTTTATTGAATCAACTTGTACTTTAATTTCATCAAGTACTTCTTGTGGATTGTATTGTTCTTCTATTTCAATCCACGCTTGTGAAAAACCACGGTTAGAGTACGTAATTAGGCGTTTAATGCCTTCAATACCTTCGAGGTTTTCTTCAACTTTTATGGTTATGCCTTCTTCAACCTCTTGCGGGGCTGCACCTGGGTAAACTGCTTGTACGCTTATCCAGTTGCTTTCAAACTGTGGGAACATTTGTTTGCGAATGGTCATCGCCATTAAAATACCGCCCACTAATATAAATATCATTAGTAGGTTGGCTGCAACGGGATTTCGGGCAAACCATGCTATTAACCCTGTTTCACGAGTGTTCATGATTATTCCTCTTTCAGCGCAAGTTGAGTTACATCAGTTTTATCAGGCGCAATATCTTCAATTTTTACTGCCATACCTTCAGTTGGGTATTCAAGCGCTGAGGTAACAATTTGCTCGCCATTGTTTAACCCTTGGCTGGCTATAATCATGCCGTTTTGTTCGCGTATAATATTGAGGGTTTTAAACGACAATGTTAAATCGTCATTTAAAATTACAATTTTATTATCTTTAACTAAGTGGTGCGCAACAATAATTGCGTTATCAAGCGGGCGACCTTCAATGGTAGCGTTAATGTACGAACCAAAACGAAGAGGGCGTGTTTTATCGCCATAAGGTGTTGCAAGTTGTGCTACCAAATAGCTCATGCGGCTTGTTTGATCAACCACACCTTCGGTGCGAATTACTTTGGCTTGCCACATTGTTTGTTTACCTGCGTATTCTGCGTTAAATGTAACATTTGAGCCTACGCCACCATTTTTTAAATATTGCAGTTCTTGATCGGCAACCGGTAAACGTACCTCTGCAACTGAGGTTGCACTCAATGCACCAAAACTATTACCTGGGTTTACTACTGAACCCAAGCTAATTGTGCGCTCATTAATAATGGCATCATAAGGGGCTTTAATATAAGTACGCTCAAGATTGCGGCTAGCACGCTTAACACTTGCTTGAGCAGAGCGGTAACGCGCTAATTTTTCTGCCAGCTGTGGTTTTCGTAAATAAAGTTCTGATGCAATAGCGTCGCTTGAGTCTGACTTAATGCGCTCCCACTCAGCTTGAGCGACATGTGCTTGCGCGCGTTCTATTTCAAGTGCTGAGCTTGCTTGTGCTAAACCTGCTTGTGCTTCAATAAAGTCTGCCTCGTAATCATTTGCATCAATTCGTGCTAAAATATCGCCTTGCTTTACAAACGCGCCTTCAACAAATTGATCCGATACCGAAATAACTTGCCCGCTAACTTGTGCTATTAGCTCGGTACGATACTTGGGTTTAACAATGCCGTACGATTTAACATCGAGCGTTATAGAATCTAAAAGTACGCTTTGTGTTGCTACTAAAGGACGTAAATCTTGCTCTGGCTTTTCTTCAGGTGGCTGTTTCATCATCTTAAAGGCTATAGCTAGCGCAATGCCGCCTGCTAAAACAGCGATTGGGAGTATTATTTGTTTTGTAGTAGCCACAAGGCATTCCTTCATAATTGGTGGTGACAGAGTAATAATACGCAATAAAGTGTTTACAAGCTGTTTTAAGATGTAACAAAGCATTACATATGTGTGTTACAACTCGCTATGCGACTAATTAAGTTCCTAAAAAGAAATTAAAGTAAGTGTTTTTTATTCAGAGGAAATTATGAAAACCGAATCGATGAATTGCAGGCTAGGCTGCGGCGCATGTTGTATAGCGCCAAGTATTAGTTCGCCTATTCCAGGTATGCCAAATGGTAAAAAAGCCGGAGAGCGCTGTATTCAGCTAGACGAACGTAATTTATGTAAGTTATTTGGTGATGAAAGTCGGCCTAAAGTGTGTAGCGATTTTAGCGCCACGTTTGATGTGTGCGGGTCAACAAACGCGCAAGCCCTAGCGCTTATTACAGAGCTCGAAGAGCTCACTTAGTGAGCTATTAAAATACACATATATTTACACTTATTTATTACTGTGTTTTTATTTTAAGTAATTAAAAGCTGCGCTTTTCACGCGAGCAAGCTCTGCGTCTACCGCCAAAGTGTAGGTTTGTGTCTGTTTTGCAGACGTAAAGCTTGCTTACGTGACAGGCAAAGCCTGTAAAACTGATTTATTCACAAAGAGGGGAGGAGGCGCTGCGCTTTTAGAGAAGGAGATTAATTTAAAGTAATAGTTGGCTTTTGTTTTTCTCATTTACTCCTAATTCTTTTCTCTTTGTGTAATATTTTTTCCTAAAAACTGCACTTTTATATAAATAAACACAGCGTTTACAAACCAAAGTATAAATTGAGTTCGTAAACGCTGGCTTTATTTTCTACCAGCTATACGTTGCGCTTAACGTATATTGCTCACCGCGCCCAGGTGTACCTGGTATTTCTTCAAACGACTCATCCCATAAGTTATCTGCCGCTAAGGTGATAAATAAATTACTCAACTGTGGCGGCGTTATTTTAAGCGTTAGCTGGGTAAATAACGCATTGTCATTGCCGTTTCTAAGTGAATTTTTGTGTTGTGTACGCCATTCGTTATCTATTCTAAATTCTAAAATATCAGTTGGGTTGTACACAGCGCCAAGTGTTAAACGGTGATCAGGAAAGTTTAACGCGTAAAAGCTGGCATCAATATCGGCTGCGCCGTAGTTTTCTGATTTATGTAAATAGGTGTAGCTTGCTATAAGCTTTGCTGTATCAAAGTGCTTAGTCGCTAAAAATTCAACCCCTGCAGTATCAATATCTACTGGGTTTGCAAAGCGCGCTGAGGTTGAATCAAAATTAAAGGTCCAATCGGTCAAGTTATTATCTTTTCGATAAAAAATAGCCGAGTTTAACTGCCAGCTTTGTTCTTCAAGTAATAAACCTAGCTCCAAGTTTGATGTGGTTTCGCGCTCAAGGTTGTAGTTACTTCTAAATAACCCGCCAGAGTCGCTGCCGCCAATGGCTGTGTAGCCTGCAACTTGACTCGCTTGCGCGTATGATAAGTAAAGGGTTTGTGCTGTGCCGTCACTATTTTGGGTGTTTAAGGTTATGTCACCAATAGCTGATACTTCAGCATCATCACGATTTGTATCGTCATAGGCTGCGCCTAAACGAAAGGTAAGCTGTTGGTTTTTTTGCGCTATTGTGTATTGGGGCAATATACTTAGCTTGTAATACTTTCGTGAGGTAAAGTTGTTTTCAAGTGTGGTTGATTCAATCGAGTCATCAATAAATTGTGCAGAGTAATTTATTGCCAGTGCATCGCTTTGTGCATGGCGACCCGAAAGTCCAAACGATTTAACTTCGCTTTTATGAAAAGCTTCAAATGCACTAGGATTTTCGCGCGAGTAAATATAGTGATCGTCATGGGTACGATAATAAGCAGATACTTCAAAGTTGCTGTTATCAGCGTAGTTTTGCTTGTGATTAAGCATCCAAAGACGGGTTTCTAAATCTTCAGTTTCGTTAACGCCAAAAGGGGTGTACAAGTTAGGCCAGCCAAAAAACTTATCTTGTGAGCCAAAAAACAAATCTGTTTGGCTATGCTCGCTTGCTAATTGCACGCGAGCTGAGGCGCGCGAGAAGCCATGATCGCCATTATCAATGGTGCCATCACTTTGCGAATGAGAATACTCACCTTCAAAGCCCAGAGTATAGTTAGCTAAGCTATCAAGTTGTGTGTTTTTAGCAGCGTGAATACTTTGCAGATTAAAGTCGTTTGTACCAGTACCAAGGGATACACTACCGCCAGTAATAATCGGTTTCCAACCAAACGAAACTGTACCTACAGAGCTATTCATACCGTAAAGTGCGTTATCGGCACCGGTTAAAACATCTGGGCCGGTTAGCATTTGCGGTGCAATGGGTATTTCAGCAAAATAATGCCCAGATTGCGGGTCAAGCAGGGTAACGCTTCCTACTCTAAAACCGGTGTTTTCGAAAATACCGCCGCGTATAGTTACATCAGCCTGCGCCTCAGCCATATTACGCGATTGTAAATCAACACGGGGGTCATATTCTAAATTAGAAATAGGCGAGTCGAATGTACCTACTGGCAACTTATTTGCAGTGGGTGAGGCCTCAACCGTTATTTTCTCTATTGCCGACTCATCAGATAGCGTATTAGCATTAGCAAATGCAGTAACGCTGCATAATATTGCAGGTATTATAAGGTGTGGTGTGCGATTCATGTGTTTCTCGTCATTTTTTATTTGTAGCTGCGGTTACAATTAATTTCAAAGCTTATATTTGAGCATGATAAAATAATTAAATGTAACAGCAGTCATTTTGTGCGCGATTGTACATTAATTTGTTAATAACTGCATTTGATAACCATTTACGTAATACCGGCTTTATTAAAAACATGGTCATTCTATCGTATTAAATAGCGCACTCACTGCGTTAAAAGTTATTTATATAGAACAACTATATGTCATAATTTTCGCCTTGTTATTGCGCTATTTTCTTGGCGCTATAATAGAACATTATTTTAATGCAATCGGTATAATTACTTATTAGGTAACATTTATAATGGATACGACACAACAAAATACTATTTACTTTGCTGGTGGCTGCCTGTGGGGCGTACAAGAGTTTTTAAAGCACTTACCAGGCGTAATAAGTACTGAAGCAGGTCGCGCTAATGGTACAAGCAAAACCACTGACGGCGAATACGATGGTTATGCCGAATGCGTAAAGGTCATTTTTGATTTAAAAGTCGTTAGCCTAAATAAGCTGTATGATTACTTTTTTGAAATTATTGACCCATACAGTATTAATAAACAAGGGGATGACGTAGGCCCTAAATACCGCACTGCCATTTATAGCAAAAACCAAAGCCATTTAGATGCAGCAAGCAATTATATAAACAAGCGCAGTGATGCCGATAAAATTGTGGTAGGGGTAGAGCTGCTAACTAACTACGTGCCAAGCGATCCTGAGCATCAAGACCGACTAACTAATCACCCTGATGATTACTGCCATATACCGCTTGAGTTACTGCATAAGTATAAATCGTAAATTTAACACGGTGTTTTTTTGTAGACGTGCAGCTTGCTGACGTGACGAGCGCAGCTCGTAATTTAAGGTGGAATATAGCGCTATAAAGTAATTAGAAGCTATCGCTTCTCGCGCAAGCAAGCATAGCGCCTACAGGTAAAGTTTAATCCGGTATTTTGTAGACGTGCAGCTTGCTGACGTGATGAGCGCAGCTCATAATTATTTAAACCTGAAGTCCCAAAAATACATACCCACAAAAAAGCTCACGTACTGTGAGCTTTTTTAAAACTTACTTATAGCTAATTTTAACTTACTGCTGCTTTTGCGGCGGGAAGTTACTTAATATTTCGCTCACTGTTTTATTAATTGATGCTTCACGTTGTTCTGGCGATTGATTTTTCTTTAATCGACCTTCTTTTGCGCCGCGCCATACAAGCTGGTTAGATTCACGATCTACAATATCAATAATCAACGTACCCACTTCGTATTCACGCGCGGTTGTATCACGTTGAAAACCAGTACCCCAATAACCCCAATGCGGGCGGTAATTTACATTAAATGTATCTACTTCAAGCTCTTTATCTACCGATGCATGATAGTTAACAAGTACATCAGCATTTGCTGCATCAACTAAGCTCATACCTAGTGTTTGGCTCAGTTCTGCGTTAACGGCAGTGCGAACACGTTTTTCCATTAGGCCATTAATTTGGTAATTATTTGTGTCTTTAGTTAGGCTGGCGTTTTCTACCCAAGCAAATGTTTTAAAATTACTAAAGTTGGCTGATTTATCGTAATCCCAATCAGGGGTTTGTGTACAGGCTGTAAGTAGTGCTAGCGCTGCAACAATAAGTATATTTTTCATTACGTTTGCTCCAATAAAATGCATTAATTTAAAATAACACACATCGTTTAAATGTGTATTATTTAAACGTCCTATATTTTAGTTTAGTTGGTTTGCCTTAACGGCCAATTAATTGTGTTCAACTTCAATCCAATCTTTTTCATCTACCCAGTTTTGTGCACCGTCTTTTACCGAGCGAATCGGCACAATGTAGTCACAACTTATTTGCGGCTTAACTGAGGCAAATATAGGCACAAAACCAAAGCTTAGTGCGGTTTCTATAATTGCTTTTTGATTTTGTGGGTCAATGTCGGCCGCTTCATCTATGTAAATAGGTATACGGTATAGGTTTTGTTCCTGATCGCTTAATAAGTAACGAATAAACAACATGCCACACAATAACTTAATCGTAATACGTGTGCCGTTTGAACCTGCAGAATCTATTTTTTCAAAGTGTTCGGTTTCACCTGCGCGGTTAACTACTTCAAATCGAATATCAAATAAATCGGTAAGTGTTAAGCCCGCTTTATCTGATGCGAGTTTAATTAAGTGATCTTTTGCTTCGTTTACCGCACTTTCGCTGTACGGTTCTTGGCTAAGTAAATCAAGCGTGTCACCTTGCTCAAACTGATGCGACGTACTGATAATGGTATCGATACTATCAACCAGCATTTTGCGAGGTATTACGTTAATTTTAAACGCTTGCAGGTTTGAAATTCGGTGCTGGCTTATGCCTTTATTAAAGCTATTCATTTCGCGGCGAAGTCGGTCTAAATCTTCTCGCAAGCCTTTAATCGTTGCGGCAACCTCGGTAAGCGCAACACGCGCTTGGCGCTCAACGGCATCGCGTTCGTTATCAATATTATGAAAGGCGCTTATTAGCTTTTGATATTTAGTGTATTCGTCATTTTCATTGTCGAATTTAGTAATACCCGCGTTATATACATGCAAATAGGTATTACGTACGTTTATGTCAAAATTACGCAGCTCTTGGCAGTCTTTATTAAAGTGATGAACAAGGTCGCTTAAGTTATCAAAGTCGACCGTAATATCAATCATGTATGGAGTTACTTTACCGCTGTATAAATCAAGCGTGTGATCAATTCGCTCGCTCTTAACTTGGCGTAATCGCTCAGTTTGGCGATTAATTTGCTCTTGTTTCGATTTAATTAACGAGCGACGATCGGCAATTGAGCCACTATTTTTTTGAATATCTTGCAAGTAGTCGTCAACTTGTTCGCGCTCAGCTAATAACTGCTCTTTTAGCATGGCTTGCGCTCCAACCGACTGCTGCATTACCTCAAACTGCTCTAAGCGTTTTAGGGCGCTCTCTGCGCTCATAAGCTCATCGTATAACGCGTCTTTCTCTTTTTGCTTGTCGGCAACGTTTGCTGCAACATCGCGCTGTTGCTTAAACTCTTTAAGTGAGTGCTCAAGTGCATTTAGCTGAGCGGTTAATTGCTCTTTGTTTTCGCCGCTTTGCATTTGCACAGGCGAGAGCTTTTTAAGCTTAATGCTCGCACCTGGTAGCGTTAATACGCCGCCTTTAACGTTTTCGCTAAGTAGCGATAAAAATTCACCAAACGCGTCTTCGTCATCAATGGTTATATCGCCATTAGTGGTGGTTGCAAACGAGAGAATATCAGGGTTTAAAATGCGCGATATTTCTTCTACTTCTTTTAACGAGAGGTCTTCGCGCATGCGGGTAAACAAATTAAATTCAAGATTTTTAAGTTGCAGCTTTAGGCTCTTAATTTGTTTTTGTGTTTCGCTGATGCGGTAGTCAAGCGTGTGCAGGCTTTGCCCTTGTGCGCTAGTTATAGAGTGCGAAAGCGACTCGTAATCTTGTTTTAACTGAGTCAGGCTGGTTTTAAGCGTGGCTTTATTTACCAGTTCAAACTCGCTTTTAAGCGCATCGTAATCTAAAAACCACTGCTCAATTTGAGTTTGTCTGCGCTCTATATCACGCGATTGCTGTACGTATAGGCTTTGTTTTTGCTCAAACTCGTGTTTTTCGTGCTCTATATCTTCAAGGGCTATACCCAGCTCATTAAGTTGCGATTCTTGATAGGTATCAAAATCAATCAGTGCTTGGTCAATTTTAGGTGCGTATGCGGCTAATTTACCTTTAAGCACGGTTTGGTTTTCAAGCATTGATTCAAGCGCTGCTATTGGCTCTTGCATTGACTCAAGGGCTTTTAATTCGCGTTTTGAGCGGTTTACTTTATCAAACGAGCGACGCCATACTTCATAAAAGTCGACCTTAGAGTTCGACATATGGCGTTCAAACACGCGTAGCATAAAGCGTTTTACGTCGCTTGCGCCCAATTTATGTAAGTTAAGAATACGTCTAAATATTTCTTTATAAATAGAAGAGTCTTGTACATTATTTAGCGGGATCATTTTTAGGTTAATGTCGCCGTCAAAAGGCGTTGCGCCGCCAGTAAGTAGCGCGTTTAACTCTTGTGCTTTTAACTCAATAGGGTTGTAGTTAAGCGATTTTAAATGGTTGAACAGCTTGGTAAATTTAATAATAGTTTTACCTTGCGTGTACTGCTCTAAATCAAGCTTTCCTTGATAACAAAAGTACTGATGCGCGTAACCGGCAATTTTACCAAGTCCCGCAACGCCTATTACTACCGAGCCATGAGGCAAGTTAGCTTCTAGTAAAATGTAGGACTGATCGGATGAAAAATAAAACTTACGGGTTTCATCTAAATCGTGTCCGTCCCATTCTGTTAAGCGCAAATCGTTAATAAGCGGAAACTGCAGGGCGTTAATAACCGAGCTTTTACCGGTGTTATTGGGCGCGCAAATAGAGCTGCTTTTATCAAGCGGGATCACACATTTTGCATAGCCTGCAGTGTTAAGTAGGGCGAGTTTGCTTAGTCCGTATAGATTTTTCATTCCTCGTCCTCTGTAATGTAGGTTTCTTCGTTTACTTCCATGAGTGCATCTATGTAGCGGTGAATTGGCGCTTGTAGCATAAAGCCGCCTTCTACTTCACGGGCTAAACCTAAGCGCACCATGCGCAGGTAAACGTCTTTACGCAAATCCGATCCCGAAAATATCTCAAGCTGATCAAACAAATGTTTGTTAATTTGCACCAGCGTTTGCATAAGCTCTAAATCGTTTACGTCGTCAAACAATGCGCGCATTGGGTCTTTACCCGTATTGGCGTAGTGCTCAATTAAAATGTAAATGGTGAGCGCGATAGCGCGAGATATTTTGCCCATATTTGGCGTACTTTCGTCGCTACCAAAATAATAAAAGCCACGGCTGTCGTGTTTCAAATCGTTACCTAAAGCGGTAAATAGGGCGGTGTAGTCTTCTATGTGTTGGTCAAGCTCTTGCCACATTACGTTGTCTTGCTCACAAATGTGATAACCCGCTACTAATTTTTTATTAATGGCTTGTAGATGGGTTAGCTCGTCTAAGTTTATGTGTGTCATGGTTTATTTACCTGCCTTTGGATCTGGCTGAGGCTCTGAATTAAATGGATATAAAGAAAAGTGCTGACCGGCAATTTTTACGCGGGCTTTTTCATCGCTTTGAATTATTTTAATATCGCTGTCGCTGACTAATTTTTGATACAAAAATAGCATTTCGTCGGCATCGAGATCTGGATAGCTTTCGTCTAAAAATTGCAGCAAGGGCTGCGGCTTTTTGCGTTTTTTATTAAAGCGCTTAGCAAAGCTGGTTTTGACATCGTTGTAGTCAGGAATATTAGGCGTAACAAATGCAGGCACGTCTTGCTGGTCAGGCAATTGGTATTCTTCGTGTTCAAATTCAACCAAGCTTGCCATGTAAGCCACAATATGGCGTTGCTGACCAAGCGAATATCGCTGCGCGTCGCTTACAAAATGTGGTTGCACAGCACTTAGCATATTGTCTACGCCATTTTTACGTACAAGCCCAAGTACTTTGGCTGCTTGGCGAGTAATTAAGTTATTACGACGTAGCTCCTCACGTAGTGGCATAAGCATATCGGCACTTTTACGTAAGCTTTCTCGGCCCATTAAATGCATTTCGAGTATACGGGTACGTAATTGCTCCAGCATACGTTTGTCGTTATACGCTTTACCTGAGCGCTCAATGTGCAGTACTTGCTTACTTATTTGCTCTTCAATAAGGGTAAAACATGCATGAAACTCACCACGAATATCAACCATTTCAAGCATTGGCTCTATGTATTCGTCAAAGGCTTCTATTACCGCTTTATAACGCTTTTGCAGCGATTGCACTGCATTATTTGATTTGGCTTGTTCAACAATGTTTAAAATAGCGTTTTCGTTGTGCGTATAGAGCTTCATTATTTTACGCACCCGATCATCCATAATGCGGCTGTAGCGGCGTAAGTCGTCAAAGTCTTCTATTTCGCCAGCGTTATCTAGGCGGTTACCTAAACGAGCAAGGTCCTCTACTAATACGCTAATTTCTTGCGCTAAACCTAAATGCTCTTCTTGCAGTAAAAACGTAGCAAAATCAGCAATAGCACGATTTATTTCAAGCTGAGAGGATTTAGCCAGCGGAATTAAAATATCTTGGTTTAACAAACGATTTGTTTCTTTATAAATGCGTTCGTTTGACCACGTAGGCTGCTTTTGCTTAATCGCGTTTTGTACGTCTTTTAGGCTAAAGTCAGCCATTTTAAAACGTTTAAATAATAGCTCTAATACACCCCAATGTTCGGTTATGGTGTTTAGCAGCTTTTTAGCTGGGATCATAAGGGGTTACAACATCCTAGTATTTTATTATTGAGTTCTTTTAGAAGACTCATTATTACGTATTTTTAATTAACCTTGTCTGTATATAGTATTCGTTTTTAAGACCATTTAATAATAGTTTTTGCATAGAGGCAGTGCTAAAATTCGCGCCGAAAATAGGCACATGAAATGGAATGTTATTTGTGTGTTCTTTAAAACTATATCAAAGGTTGTTTAACTACCATGGTTTCCTCGATTATTCTAACCCTGATAGCGATTGCATTTTTACTGATCGTTATAGAAGATATAATCCATGTAAATAAAGCTAAAACCACGCTGTTTTTTGGTACGCTTTGCTGGATTCTTCTTTTTATATACCCCCTACACGGGCAAAGCCCCGATACGATTCAGCATCTTTTAAACGAAAATATTTTAGAAATTGCCTCATTATGGCTATTTTTAATGGCTGCAATGACCTTTGTCGCGTATTTAAATTCAAAGGGGTTTATAGAAAATATTGTGCACCGTGTTATGCCAAAAAGTATTAGCGAAAAAAAGCTCATGTTTTTGGTGGGTGGTTTTGCGTTTTTGTTTTCGTCGATTTCAGATAACGTAACAGCGACGCTTATATCGCTTGCGGTTGTTATGTCGTTAAAGCTAGAACCTAAAAAGCTCGTTAAATACGCCACGCTTATTGTGTTTGGAGTGAACTCAGGTGGGGTATCGCTAATAACAGGTGACGTAACCACACTAATGATATTTTTAGATGGCAAAGTAACCATTGCTCATTTATTACTACTTATAGCGCCAGCACTTGCAAGCGTTATGCTGCTTGCTGCGTTACTGTCTATAGGTATGAAAGGGCGTGTTGAGTTTGCTAGTGCAGGTAAAACCCGCATTGAAAAAACCGACATAACCATTGCTGTTATATTTTTATCTACCGTAGTGAGCACACTTACGTTGAGTGTAATTTACAGCGTACCGCCTTTATTAACCTTTTTGTTTGGCTTATCAGTGATGTTTTTAGTGGCGCAATTTTTAATGCGCAAAAAAGACATAAACAAAGACATAATCGATTTTGTTCGCGATATAGAATACGACACATTATTGTTTTTTGTAGGTGTACTTTTACTTGTTGGCGCACTTAAAGAAATTGGTATGTTGAGTAAATTTACCGACCTATACACGGTAATGGCACCAGAATACGCAAACTACTTAATGGGCATATTATCAGCTGGGGTCGATAACGTACCGCTTACCGCTGCATTATTAAAAGCCAATATAGTAATGAGCCAACAACATTGGTTGTCGTTTACGTATGCAACGGGTGTGGGCGGTTCAATGCTTATTATTGGTTCGGCTGCGGGCATTATTGCCATGAGTAAAGTTAAAGCGCTTACCTTTATGAGCTACTTGCGTTTATCGCTGCATTTATTAATTTGTTACACGGTTGGATATGCGGGCTCGTATTACATGGGCAGTTTTATTTAACTCATAAATTATTAAATGCTTGACAGCTAGACGTCTAAACGATAACTTTCAAAGCCCCGCTACTTAGTGGGGTTTTGTTTTATTAGCCACTGGTTAATAAAGCATTCAGAAGAGGTGCGATACTTAGGTACTTAATGTTAGGCGACGAAAGCCGATGATCATTAAGGAGGGAAGTACTCGCCGAGGAAAATAATGGTACGTCGTCATTGTTTTTCGGTTTATGGGGCTGAATCCTCAAAACTGTCACCAATATAGGTGGAGAGCTTCTGGCAGTGGACTTATCTTCAAGCATTCCTTTGCCAAGTTCTTCTTGTTTTATTGCGGTTTGGATACCGCGAAAGGAGACTAAATGACTACCCAATCAGTGCCACAAACAGTATCAGGCGCAAAATCAGATTACATCGTTGCCAAATTTGGCGGAACCAGTGTTGCAAATTTTGAAGCGATGAGTCGCTGTAGCGAAATTATTGTTGCAGATAAAAGCGTACGTATTGTTGCCGTGAGCGCCAGTGCCGGCGTAACTAATCACTTAGTTGCACTGTGTAAATCAAGCATTACTCCTAGTGAGCGCCAAGAACACATAAACGGCGTGCTTGCTATTCAACAAACTATTTTAGATGAATTATCGCTAGATGCCGATTTAGCGGTTGGCTTTAACGAAACCCTAAAAGCATTTCAAACATTGGCTCAAGAGCCACTAACAACCGATCAGCAACACGACGAGCTACTTAGCTTTGGTGAGCGTTTATCGTCGTATTTGTTTGCTCAAGTGCTGCGTTTACAAGGTTTAAACGCCGATCGCTTTGATGTGCGCAAGGTACTTAAAACCGACAGCCAATTTGGTAAAGCAACGCCCAATGTTGCAGCCACAGCGCAAGCTGCTAAAGAGCATTTAATTCCGTTATTAGACGCTCAAGTAATTGTAACTCAGGGATTTATTGGTAGTGACGAATACGGTCACACCACAACGCTAGGACGTGGTGGTTCTGACTATAGCGCTGCATTACTAGCTGAAGCGATTAACGCTAAAAGTGTGCATATTTGGACCGACGTAGTGGGCATTTTTAGCACCGACCCGCGTTTGTGCGCAAAAGCGACGCCTATTGCACGCTTAAGTTTTGACGAAGCCGCTGAAATGGCAACCTTTGGTGCAAAAGTATTGCACCCAGCGACTATTTTACCAGCAAGCCGTAGCCACATTAACGTGTTTGTAGGTTCTAGCCGAGAGCCTGAGCGTGGCGGTACGTGGATTGAGCGCGAAAAATCGCAGCAACCAGGTATACGCGCAGTAACGCAACGTAAAAACCAAATATTGCTTACGCTTAAAAGCCCAGAAATGCTACTAGCAAGCGGCTTTTTAGCACGCGTATTTACACTATTAAGTGAATACAATATATCGGTAGATTTGGTAACTACATCAGAAATCAGTGTGGCTATAACGCTTGATAACGCGCAAAACGCCTCGCGCCCAGAGCTTGATCAAGAATGCCTAGATAAGCTTGCAGAGTTTTGCCATGTTTCGGTAGAAAACAACCTAACATTGGTGGCACTTATTGGCTCTGAGATTCAATTACGCCAACACGAAATGAACTTAATGAGTGTACTAAAAGACTTTAACATTCGATTAATTTGTCACGGTGCTAGTAAGCACAACCTGTGCTTTTTAGTAGAGCAAACTGAGTCAGATAACGTAGTACAGTCTATTCATAGCCGTTTATTAGAAAACGATTTTGCTGCGTAAATAACGGTTATTCAGGAAAATTAACTAGTAAGGTTGCTTAACAAAATTAATTAATAAAGTCATTTAATAAAAAGCATCGCCAGTCGGTGCTTTTTTTATGCACCACACTCACATCAAAACAAACATTACTGTCACTGCTATCAGCTACAGTAACGCGATTACTGCAAGCACTCAGCTTTGCACTATGTAATTCGTCAAACACATTGGGGCTAAGTAACTTTGCAATAGGGCGGCTGGTGGCTTTAGCAAGAGACTCTTTTAGTGTCCAAATTCTAAAAAACGTATCTGCTTGGGCTTGGGTATTAGTAGGCTTGGTGATAAGTGTAATTTCATCATTATGATAAAAATGCTTAGCGAGCTTTTCAAATGGGCGCTTTAGGCTTACTTTTTCAATATCAAAACCAAACTCACTTTTATCAAAATTTAGCGCGACCCCAACTAAACCATGTGAGTGTGAAATACAGGTATTAATAACATCACCACTTACATGTACTTGCAGCTTTGAGCTTGCCTCGTCAAATTCTGTACTCATTTTATTAAGGGCTACGTGCGCATGTTGCGGCTGCGCTACTTTAATAAGGTGTTTTAACAATAACCGCGTCGCTAAATACTCTTGCTTAGCTTGTGGGCTTTTACGGCGGTTTATAATGTTTAACTCAAACGGGCTTAAGCAATCGGGCAAATTAAAGTCTCTAAGCTCAAGTGTTTTAGCATTAAATAATAAAATACTGTTACTCGCTAAAGACAAATTTGCCAATTGAGTTGAAGTAATACTCAAGGCGTTTTTAAAATAGTGTTCAGTCATAAAAGCCCTAAAGCAAAAGAAGTCGCTGATATTGTGAGCGGTTAGTGCCACTAATAAAGGCTGGGTACAATTTTATTACTCAGCTGGCATGAAATATGGTTTAATTCACAATAATCAAAATAATAACAGATTTGTAGATGTATGGCACAAGTGCGTGATGGGTTTCAAAGCCGACTTGGTTTTGTTTTAGCCGCTGCTGGCGCAGCAGTGGGTTTGGGTAATATTTGGGGTTTTCCTACGCAAGCGGCCAACCATGGCGGCGGTGCTTTTTTACTGGTTTATTTTATTGTTATATTTTTACTTGCGCTTCCTGCGCTTTATACCGAACTTTATTTAGGTCACAAAGCACAAGCTAACCCGGTAAAAGCATTGGGCGATGCATGGCAAAACACTAGCCGTAAAGTAGGTGCAGCAGCCGGTTACATAGGCCTTGCGGGCGCAGTTGTTATGCTAAGTTTTTATTCAATAGTGGCAGGGTGGATGCTCTCGTACGCTATTGAACCCATAACAACCTTTTTAGGTTTCACAGGCGCAAGCGAATTTTTACATAGCGACTCAGTGCTGCGTAATTTTGTATTTACGCCGCTTATGCTTATTTTAACTGCCAGTATTATTTTAAAAGGGGTTAAATCGGGAATCGAAACTTGGTCGCGCCGTTTGATGCCACTTCTGCTTGTGCTGCTTGTTGGTTTAATTGCCTACATTGCAACACTCGATGGCGCAAGCGAAGGCTTTGCCGCGTATTTAATCCCTGATTTTAGCCAAATACTCGACCCTAATTTAATTATTGCCGCAATGGGGCAAGCGTTCTTTTCGCTCTCGTTAGGTGTGGGTTGTATGATGATTTACGGCTCGTATTTACAACCAGATGCTAATTTACCAAAGCTCACAGCAGGTGTTGCACTACTTGATACTGGCGTTGCTTTTTTAGCTGGGTTACTTATTATTCCTGCTATTTATGTGGCGCAGCACAACGGTGTTGAAGTATTTAGTGGCGGTAAACTGATTGGCGAAGGGCAACTTATTTTTGCTATTTTACCTGAGCTATTTAGCACCATGGGCGAAATTGGCTTATTAGTTGGTTTATTGTTTTTTGTATTAATGTCTATCGCATCGGTTACGTCAACTATATCGACCACCGAAATTCCGGTAGCGTTTTTAGTCGAAAATCACAACGTTAGCCGCACCAAAGCAACATGGGCAGTGAGCGCCGTTGTACTTGTGTGTGCAAGCGCAATTATATTAAATTTTGATTGGTTATTTGGCTTAGTTATTATGCTATTTACTCAATACCAATTACCGCTTATGGGTTTATTTTACTTTATTACAGTAGGGTGGATGTGGCAGCGTGGTAACAAATTACATCAAGCAACAACTGGCGTACATTACTGGTTTGCTCAGTATATTCGTTTTGTTTGCCCAATATTAATGACCTTGGTATTTGCAAACGTTGCGTTTGGCTAAGCTCTATTTAAAGTAAATTTTTAAACAAAAAGCGAATAGGGCTCACCTTATTCGCTTTTTTGTGCCTATTATTTAGGTAAAGCTAAGGTATTTATAAAACCTCATTAGTTAGAGGCCTACCTTCACTTACTTCAAGCGCGTTAAATACGGTTGTGTTTGCTATTTCGGTAAGTGCTTCTTGCGTAAAAAATCCCTGATGCCCCGTTACTAATACGTTTTTAAAGCTCACTAAGCGCGAGAATATATCGTCTTGGTTTATTTCGTCGCTGTGGTTTTTAAAAAAAAGCTCCGATTCTTGCTCGTAAACGTCGAGTCCCAGGTAACCTAGCTTTTTAGTTTTAAGCGCGCTAATACACGCGTTACTATCAAGCAATGCACCGCGAGAAGTGTTAATGAGCATAACGCCGGTTTTCATTTTACTAAATGCCTCATCATTTATTAAATGATGAGTTTGCTCGTTCAGTGGGCAATGTAAAGAAATCACATCGCTTTGGCTAAGTAATGTGTCTATATCGGTAATTGTATAATTGCCAGGTTGTGCGTATGGGTCGCACACTAATACTTTAGCGCCAAAGCCATTTAAAATGTTGCACAGCGCAAGGCCAATTTTACCGCAACCTACAATACCCACGGTTTTATTGTGCAAGTTAAAGCCTAGTAATCCGTTTAAATCAAAGTTGTCTTCGCGTACGCGGTTATACGCTTTATGGGTTTTACGGCTAAGTGTTAGCATAAGTGCAATACAATGCTCGGCTACGGCCTCAGGGCTGTAAGCCGGTACGCGTAATACTTTAATTTCATGTGCTTTTGCAGCAGGTAAATCAACATTATTAAATCCTGCACAACGCAGCAAAATAGTATTTATGCCTTGGCTTGCCAGTTGTTCAATAACCGTGGCGTTTACGGTGTCGTTTACAAATACGCATATGGCATCAAACCCGTTTGCTAAAATAGCCGTTTGTTCGCTCAGGGATTGCTCAAAATACGTTATTTTTATATCACGATTATCGCGTGTACTTTGTTCAAAAAAAGGCAGTTCGTACTTTTGAGTACTAAAAAAAGCAATATTCATGGTAATAGCCTCGACGCTTAATAAGTATCAATACAATAAACTACTTTATAAACCTATGCTTTAGTAACACGCATCTTATTGATTTAAATTAAGCCTTAGCTGGCGTAAACAAAGATATTTTTGATGCTACCTTTTTACCACCTCTTGCAGCGCTTAACTTTGCGGCTTGCAGTAAGTTACTTTCTATTACTTGTTTAAGTGTTTCGGGCTTAGTACGCGGTGCATAGCGAGCAACAAGTTGCCCTTGTGAGTTAATTAAAAACTTAGTGAAATTCCACTTAATTGCACGATTTTGCGAAATACCCCGCGTATGCGACTTTAAATAATTAAACAACGGATGTGTTTCTGGCCCGTTTACCATTACCTTACCAAATACCTCAAACGAGATATTAAATTGATCTTGGTAAAAGTCTTTTATGGCTAAATTATCAAGCGGCTCATTTTGGCCAAACTGGTTACACGGAAACGCTAGTACAGTAAAACCATTGCTTTTGTATTGCTGGTAGAGCTTTTCGAGTGCGTTTAATTGCACCGAAAAATTACACTTACTCGCTGTATTAACAATAAGGACGGTTTTGCCCTGTAACTGGCTAAGAGGAAAATTTTCGCTGTTATAAAGTGGTGCATTAAATTGATAAATACTGTCCATAGGTTACCTACTTACCTTTCCCGTTAAGGAAATTTTATAAAGACTTTCATTCGCTTTTTTATCGACCGGTTGACATAATCGAGGTCTAGTTTCTAAGTTATCAGTTAAATAGGTCATTTTTATGTCAATGAAAGTCGCATTTATAGGTTTAGGCGTAATGGGTTACCCAATGGCGGGGCATTTAGCAAAAGCAGGGCACAGCATATGCGTTTATAACCGCACACAAGCTAAAGCACAAACGTGGACTGCAGAACATTCAGGAAGCTTTGCACTAACCCCGCGCGAAGCTGCCAGCAATGCCGATATTGTATTTATGTGTGTTGGTAACGATGACGATTTACGCTCAGTAGTGTATGGCGACGACGGCGTGTTAGCGGGCATGTTACCGCACACTATTTTGGTTGATCACACCACAACCTCTGCCGAAGTAGCACGCGAAGTGGCTGCAAAAGCGGCTCTGCAAAATATCGACTTTATAGATGCGCCTGTATCGGGCGGACAAGCTGGCGCCGAAAACGGCGTATTAACGGTTATGGCGGGTGGCAGCGAAGCCGTATTTGCTAAAGTGCAGCCAGTTATGGCGGCGTTTAGTCGTTTTAGCCAATTACTAGGCGGCGTTGGCTCGGGACAACTTTGTAAAATGGTTAATCAAATTTGTATTGCTGGTGTAGTGCAAGGTTTAGCCGAAGGCTTACATTTTGCCAAGCAAGCTGGGCTTGATGGTGAAAAAGTTATAGAGACCATTTCTAAAGGTGCAGCCGGTTCGTGGCAAATGGAAAACCGCTACAAAACAATGTGGGCGGGTGAATATGAGTTTGGTTTTGCCGTAGATTGGATGCGTAAAGATTTAGGCATTGCACTCGATGAAGCTAAAAACAATGGCGCTACTTTACCAATGACTGCAACGGTCGATCAATACTACGCCGATGTACAAGCGCTCGGTGGTGGCAGATACGACACCTCAAGCTTACTAGCACGCATTGAAGCACTGCATAAAAAGTAACGCTGTAGACGCGAAGCCCGTAAAGTAATTTATTCACAAAGAGGTTATGAGGCGCTGCGCTTTTAGAGGCAGTGATAGATAAAAAAGATTATTGTTGGTTTTATGTTTGCTCATTTACTCCTCATTCGCTTCTCTTTGTGAAATAGATTTTGCTTTGTTTTAAGTGGTACAGATATTAATAAACAAAAACGCGACGCTTTATTGCTAAAGCGTCGCGTTTTTAATGCGTTATACAAACAAAATTACATGCTTTGAGCGTAGTTATATAGCGCCTTTAAAATAGTAAGATTTTTTTCGCTGTCGTCATGTTCATGCGCTAGGTTTTCAAGGGTGATCATAAAATCTTGCGCATTAATCGACGGTTGATCTTCTCCGTGCATTAACTTGTTTTGGCAATACTGGCGCCATTGGTCAAGCTCTTGCTGGTTTAGCGTTTCAGGCCAGTTACGGGCGCGGTATCTAAACAACAACGTATTAAACTTTTTATCTTCAAAGTCTAACTTCAACCCAGCTAACTCATCTGGTTTTGCATCACGAATAATCGCAAATTTAGCTTTATCAGCATGGCTTGTAAAAGCATCGTAAAGTAAGTAGTCAACGTTAGTGGTTGCGCTGTAATCGACTTGCTCGTTAAACACTTCGGTTACTTTATCGCGAAGGTCGGTATTGGCTTTTAAAATAGCTAAGTTAGCTAAGCACTGCTCGCGGTCAATCCCAAGGCGAGCGGCATTTTCAGGCAATAATGTTTTAGCTGGGGCTAAAATAGGGCACTTGTTTAAATGCACCAGTTTTAAGCCAACAGGTAATTCACCCTCGGCTAAATCTACACGTTTGGTGTATAAACGTTTGCGTAATTCTTCTACGTTTAAATCAATGAGTACTTGCGGGCTTTGGGTTAAATCAAAACAAATAACCGCGTTTTTATTTACCGGATGAAAGCTCATTGGTGCAACCCAGCTAGTACAGCCTTGCGTTGCTGGTATGCGCGACGTGGTATGCACCAGCGGCGTCATATTAAAAACATCAACCAACTCAGCGAGTGCTTTTTTGCCACGCAGTCCAAAAAAGAAGTTATACAGCTTTGGCTGTTTTTCTTTTATTAGTTTAGCCAATGCAATAGTAGCGGTTACATCGCTTAGTGCATCGTGCGCTGCGGCGTGTTCAATACCATTAGCTACGGTTAAATGCTCTAGCTTAAAGCTTGGGCTGCCATCTTCTTTTAACGGCCATTCAATGCCTTCAGGGCGCAGCGCGTAACAAGCACGTACTAAATCAATAATATCCCATCGGCTATTGTTATTTTTGTATTCACGCTCGTATGGGTCGTAAAAGTTACGGTAAAAGCTATAACGGCTTACTTCGTCATCAAACCGAATGCTGTTGTAACCGGCAACACAGGTGTTTGGCACACTAAACTCAGCATGAATTTTTACTATAAACTCAGCCTCAACTAAGCCTTTTTTCATCGCTACTTGTGGCGTAATACCTGTAATTAAACACGCCTCAGGGTGAGGCAAGTAATCCGCTTGCGGCTTACAATATTCAATAAGCGGCTCGCCAATTATATTTAAATCAAGATCGGTACGAATACCCGCAAATTGGCTCGGCTTATCTTTTTGAGGGCTTGCCCCCCAAGTCTCGTAGTCGTGCCAATAGATTGTTGCTTGATTTTGCTCTTGATATGCCATGCTGAAAACCCTGAGTAGTTAACTTAAAAGCGCCTAAATACGCGCCAAGTTACTAAAATAATGAATTATTTAGATTATGGCATATGGGCGAGGGAGTTTATAGGTTTGGGTGAGAAATGATGTGTTATTGGAGTTAGTTAGAATAAAACTAAAATGTACCGATATGGCTGAGGTAGTCTTTAGCCACTTATATTTTTATAGTTAAAAATTGAATATAGCTTTTGTTATTAATAACTCTTGAGATATTACAGTCAGTTCATTATTATATTTTTAAATAGTCAACTGAGTAAATAATTAAATGGATAAAGTTATTGCAAAACACTTGAATCGTATTATTTCAGGTATAAAAGTTGGCCAAATATCAGACTGCGAAGCTGTAATTGGTACTTCTGTCGGCCTTAAAAGAACAGAAAATCAAGATCGTGTAGTGATATCTAAGGTTCATGGGGATAAAAATTTAATTTATTGTTTTATTCTATGTGATGGTATGGGAGGTATGGTTGAAGGAGGAACAGCTGCAAGTTATACCGTAGCAAATATTTTATCAAAGTTAAGTGAAATTGATGTTGAAAATGAAAATTTCACAGATTTAATAAAAAAAATAATAATAGAAACAAACACAGGACTTTCAAAGCAAACCGGTGGGAAAAGTGGCACTACTCTTACGATGCTTTTAGTGAAGAAGTCAGGAGCCTACTTGGTTAGTATTGGTGATAGCAGAGCATATACTTTCGCTCTAGATAAACCACATTTACTTACTGAAGACGACAACATCATTAATGAGTTAAAAGAAATTTCAAACATTAAAGTTAATGAATCTTTAGTTAAGAAAAATGGTTTAACTCAATTTATCGGTATGGAAGACGACCCCGAATTTGAAGTGGATATACTTTCAAATAAAGAGGAATACCTTCTATCATCAGATGGTTTTCATTTAATTGGTGATAATAACCTATCTTTGTTTAAAAAGTATGCAAATACACCAGTGGAATATATACAAAGGTGTATTCATTATTCTAATTGGATAGGTGGTGTGGATAACTCATCTGCAATTTATATCGAGCCAAAGAAATTACCTTTTACAAGCCATGAAAAAGGGCTCATAGAGTTATGGGACCCTTCAGGTTATTTTAGATTTAAAGCTTTAAAAGTTGAAACTGAGGAAAAGCCTATACCTGTGAAAAGATATATTAAAAACGATGTTAGCAAAAAATTGTTAAAAGAAAATAAGTCAGTTAGTGAGTCAGATAATGAAGGTTTAGAAATCTCAACGGAAGCTTCTCCTACCGTAGGCGGCTCAAAGAGTAAAAGTTAAAATTTGAAAGGAATCAATGAATGTTACCTAGTAGATATAGCTATAAAAAACATATAGGGCAAGGCGGATTTGGCTCAGTCGATGAGTATTTTGATGAATCTTTAGAAAGAAAAGTCGCTATTAAACAAATAGATAAATCTAGTATAAATGAAATGCCTGAGTTTTCATTTATAAAAAAAATACAATCTAAACATGTTGTTGGAATTTATGATGTAATTGAGAATAGTACAAAAATGTTAATCGTCCAAGAGTTGCTTAGTGGTATTGATTTAAACCATAAAGTGAGTAAGTGCTCTATTTTGGAGTTAACAGAACTAGCATATCAAATCTTAACCGGTATAACAGATATTCATAATAGTGGAGTATGTCATAGAGATATTAAGTTAGATAATATGCGTTTCGATTCTGAAGGTGTACTCAAAATATTTGATTTTGGTATTTCACGTTCAGGCGCCGAACATTTGACAAATAATGCATACGGTTCCATTGATTTTGCAAGCCCAGAACTATTTACCCAAGATTCTTACGGAAATAGTGCAATTTCATTTGCCTCTGATATTTATAGTTTTGGAGCTTGTTTTTCTCTACTTATTACAGGCCAACGTCAAAATTATAATCCCTATCGCCCAAATTGCCTAAATGCGGGTTTCCATTTATTTAATTTGGATTACCATCCTATATTAATTCAAGCTCTTAATAATTCACTTGCTACTGATCCTAGTAAAAGACCATCTGCTTTAGAGTTAAAAACATTATTTCATAATGAATTAGTAAAAGATAAACACTCAGGCTTGATCGCTTTTGAAAATCAAACATATCCCCTTAATAAAGATAATAGAATAGTTAATTTAAAAATTAATAAATGTCAGGCTACAATATATTACGATGGATTTAGTTTTAAAATGAATAATGTTGCAGGTAATATATATTGTAACAATATTAAGATTTATGAAGGTATGATCCTTCCTCAAGCTTGCGTTTTTACAATGCCGTTGAATACCTATATTTCATTTTCTTCATCTCACCCTGAGGTAGTTTTATGATTAAAATCCATGATAGTAGTTTACTAATCGCAGATAGATACTTTATCGAGAAGTTTTACGCTGAAGGTGGGATGCAAGAAGTATATTTAGCAACTGATAGGCATCTGGATAGACCAGTTGCTTTGAAAACTCCAAAAACTTCAAGTGCTTCTAAACGATTTCAATCTAGTTCTATTTGTAGTGCAAAAATAATACATCCGAATGTAGCAAGAACATTAGATTATTTTGTTTCAGATGGAAGAGAGTATTTAGTTGAGGAATTTATCGAGGGTGATGACCTACAAAAAATATTTAATACCTTTTTTGATTATTTAGATCCTTCTTTAGTTGCGCATATCGGCCATTTATTGGTTAGAGGCTTACTTGCATCACATAGAGCAAATATTGTACATAGAGATTTAAAGCCTAGTAATATAATGATATGTGGCGGTATTAGTGTAAGAGATTTAAAAATAACAGACTTTGGGATAGCAAAATTATTAGACGATGAACTGAAATTATTTAGCGAAGATGATGTTGAAAGTTCAGTAGCTGGTTCAAGAACATTAGTAGGAGCTGTTCCCTATATGGCTCCTGAAATTGTTTTAGATACTGGAAGAGCAAGTAAAAGTTCTGATATTTGGTCATTTGGTGCAATCTTATATCAATTACTTAGTGGGACGGCTCCTTTCGGAACTAAGTTTACTAAAATAATCTTAAATTATCATTTAAAGAAACCGATAGAGCCGATAAATATTTTACATTCAGCTCAGCATTTATCGCCATTAGCATCTGAATTATTTCAAATAATTATTGAGTGCTTGGACTATGATGAAAATGCAAGACCAACAGCTGAAGAATTGTTGAAAAGATTCAGTGGATTGTGCTATTCAAATTCAGTAAGAAAGATAGGGGTAGTAAAGTATAGAGATAAAGGTTTTGGCTTTATGAGTACAAATGATAGTGATGATGACATCTTTTTCCACTCAAATGATACTTACGGTGAAGCTTTGAAAATAGGTGATAATGTTTCATTTTCTGCATATGATGGAGTCCCTAAACCAAGAGCTTTTCCCACAGTTAAACTTCGATCTTAGGTTTTAAATTATTATTCTTTAACAATGATGGTGCTATTTTTTATAGGCACCATTTTTACTAATACCCACATGTTAGGAAAATGCCTTTCCTCGAGGTGAAATAGTAATAACAAATAAGAGCTATCACTACCCGCAAAAAGATGAGCCAGAAATGGTTGTAGCCCAAGTAGTTAAGTTGCTTGAACGCACTAAATAAGGTGTGGGTTTGGTTGCTGATTGTATAAATACCAATTGCCGTAAATTAGTAATTTGGCATTAGACTAAAGTCTATAAGTTAATTTTCTTCACTTATTAGGTTTGTTTTAATCGTTTGTCGGTTTTGTGTTAATTCTCTAAAGTTCAGTTGTCGGCAACAAGTACGACTTAACCAACAGGACTACGACCATGAAACTTACTCTTATCAAAACTATCGCTCTTAGCTCACTACTTACATGTTCAGCTGCTGCAATGGCTGATCAAAGTGATTACAAATTAATGGTTATTGAAACTGCAACAGCGCCACAGCCACTTGAGCAATCATTTAATAGCTGCGCACTGAATGTTAAGTCAAAAAATTACGCTGAAGCTGAAGCAATTTGTACTAAAGCAATCGCACTTTTAAAAGACGCAGATGGCCCTAAATTTAAAGTACGCCAACTTACATCGTTTGCATTAAGCAACCGTGGTGTTGCACGTTTAAAAGCGAATAACGACACTGCTGGCCTTGCTGATTTATACGAAGCAAACCAAATGTCTACAAGTACAATGGTATCGCACAACTTAACTCGCGCTAAAGAAGACTTATCTTTGATAAGCGCTTTATAAAATACTTATAAAAGTATGATATAAAATAGCGAGAGTAAAAAAGCCCATGTTAGGTTAATTCCTAACATGGGCTTTTTTGTTTTATTTTAAGCGTGAGTTAATACTTTAAATACGTTAATTGAGTAGGGTGTGTATTTATAATTAATATTTTGGGTATGCTTGTTTAGGCTACACGAATATAATGCGAGATAACCGTATAAAAAATAATAACCCTTCTGCTTTGCTTATTTTGAGCAAGGCATCATTAAATAAATATTGAGATTTAAACCATGGCACCAGGAACCAGCCTAAGCGTACTTGAAATAAGTGCGATATTTTTATCAATTACCGCGTTACTCACCTATGTAAACCATCGCTTTATTGGCTTGCCAACAACCATTGGCGTTATGGTTATTTCGATGCTTTTATCTATCGGCGCTATATTTTTGGGCTTTTTAGGGTTTGATGATCTTATAGATTACGAAGTGAGCTTGCTCGATCAGTTAGATTTTACTGAAGTTTTGCTCGATGGCATGCTCTCAATGCTGCTTTTTGCAGGGGCGCTGCACGTAAATGTTAGCGACTTAAGGCGCTATAAATTGCCAATAGGTATTTTGGCCTGTGTTGGTACGTTGCTATCAACGGTTATTATTGCTGGTGCGCTTTATTTAGTACTTCCTTTGCTTGGTTTTGATTTAGCATTTATATGGTGTTTATTATTTGGCGCATTAATTTCGCCAACCGATCCGATTGCGGTAATGGGAATTTTACAATCTGCGGGTGCGCCTAAAAGTATTGAAACCGTGATTGCGGGTGAATCGTTGTTTAACGATGGTATTGGCGTGGTTATTTTTGTGCTTTTATTGGGTGTTTTATCAAGTGGTGATATTCCTACAACTTATTATGTAGCGCACACGCTGGCGGTTGAAGCTGGTGGCGGTATTGCTTTTGGTTTGGTATTAGGTGGTATTTTATATTACTTACTTAAAAGTATTGATAGTTACCAAGAAGAAGTACTCCTTACTTTAGCGGGCGTTATTGGTGGCTATGCACTTGCTAGCCATTGGCATTTGTCGGGCCCACTTGCAATGGTAATGATGGGGTTAATGGTGGGCAATCATGGTCGTAGTATGGCTATGAGCGACAAAACACGCCATTACGTTGATTTATTTTGGGAACTGATTGACGAAATTTTAAATGCCATTTTATTTGTACTCATAGGACTTGAAGTCGTCATGATTGCATTTTCGAGTAATTTGTTTATTGCTGGTGGCTTAACAATTTTAATCGCGTTACTCGCACGTTTAGTTGTTGTGGGTATAACAACCACTACATTTAATAAGCAATTAGAGTTGCCATCTGGTGCGTGGAAAGTTTTAACCTGGGGTGGCTTGCGTGGTGGTATTTCGGTTGCACTGGTATTGCAACTACCTGATGGGAACGAGCGCGATATTTTATTGGCTCTTACTTATGCGGTTGTGGTGTTTTCTATTTTAATTCAGGGTTTGAGTATTGGCAAAGTAGCCAAAACTATCCGTTAAATATAATTTTTTAAAAAGCGTGTGAAATAGCTGTATTTCACACGCTTTTTATTTTTCTTATAAGAAAAGGGTAATTAAAACGTAAAGCTGAGCTGCACACCGCTGTAAATATGTTCTTGTGCTTCCCAGTAGTCGCCATCTATTTGGCGCGCACGGGTAAATACTTCTATTTTAAATGGCTTAAAGTGATAACCCGCACCTATACCTGCGTAGCCATCTATGTCGTTGTTCGATTTTTCTATTTGGTAGGTGTTATCGCCTCTATCGTTTTTAAAGGCGAGTTCGAACAGATCTAAGCCAAGCTCGGCGTATATAAAAAAGTCATTAAAATAACCAAGCTTCATGCCATTGTCCCACGTTATAAATTCTTCTTGCTCGCCTTGTTTATTATCGATTACTGCCGCGCCAATTGCGCTGGTAAAAACAACACCAAAGTTACTGTAATTTTGTTTGACCATCATTTCTACACCCGCAGATGTAATGCTGCTATCGCCATTAAATTCTGATTTTATAAACATACCGGTGTTAGGCATGTCATTACCTAGCAAAAGCCTTGCGTTAACATTTTGGCTAAATGATAAAAGCGTGCTTAATAAAACAAAAAGAGAAAGTATGTGTTTCAAAAAAGTTAACCCATTAATGATGAAAAGTTACCAGAGCTGTAATTATAAATACATGACTTAGTATTGCATGTAATTAAATGTATAAATTTGTTTGATAGTTACTCAGCTATGCCAAAGTAAGGTGTTTAAAATAAAACCAACTAAAAAAAAGCATAAATAATTATATACATTTTAAAACGTAAAGTAGCGATTTTAGGCACGACTGTTGGTGCGTAAGTTGTTTAAATATATAGAAAAAGTTTAAACGTATTAGACTAAGGTCTATAGGTTAATTTTCTTCACTTATTAGGTTTGTTTTAATCGTTTGTCGGAGTTGTGTTAATTCTCTAAAGTTCAGTTGTCGGCAACAAGTACGACTTAACTTACAGGAAATTAATCATGAAATTTACACTTATCAAAACTATCGCTCTTAGCTCACTATTAACATGTTCAGCTGCTGCAATGGCTGATCAAAGTGATTACAAATTAATGGTTATTGAAACTGCAACAGCGCCACAGCCACTTGAGCAATCATTTAATAGCTGCGCACTAAATGTTAAGTCAAAAAATTACGCTGAGGCTGAAGCAATTTGTACTAAAGCAATCGCACTTTTAAAAGACGCAGATGGCCCTAAATTTAAAGTACGCCAACTTACGTCATTCGCATTAAGCAACCGTGGTGTTGCACGCTTAAAAGCGCATAACGATACAGCTGCACTTGCTGATTTATACGAAGCATCAAAATTGTCTAACAGCTCAATGGTATCGCACAACTTATCTCGCGCTAAAGAAGAATTATCTCTATAAGGTCTTTTTATAAAGTGCTTACTAAAGCATAATATAAAATAGCGAGAGTAAAAAAGCCGATATTGGGTTAAACCCCAACATCGGCTTTTTTGTGTTTATTAACTTTGTATTGTGTTATACCAATTCGCAATAATACATAATCATTTTGCGGGGCTAAACGTGTCGCTACCTGCGTTAAAAAATTCTCATTTAGAACAACCAAATAGCGAATTTTTTGCCTAGCTATCAACACGTTTTTCCATCCTCAAAATAGATCACTTAATTAAGCGAATTGGTATTATTAAAAAATAAAAAAATGTATTTTGCTATTTATTGTTTAGTGATTTTCATGGTTTTTAACTAATTGTAATTACTAAGTATTTTTACAAGTGTTAGACTAAAGTCTATAGGTTAGATTTATTCACTTATTAGGTTTGTTTTTATCGTTTGTGGTAATTGAGCTAACACTCTAAAGTTTAGTTGTCGGCAACAAGTACGACTTAATTAATTAGGAATATAATCATGAAATTTACACTTTTAAAAACCATCGCTCTTGGCTCATTATTAACTTGCTCAGCTGCTGCAATGGCTAATCAAGGTGATTATAAATTAATGGTTATTGAAGACTCTGTAACTGCAGCACCCGCATTTGAAAAATCATTTAATAGCTGTGCTTTAAATGTTGAAGCAAGAAACTACGAAGAAGCAGAAGCTATTTGTACACAAGCTATTGCATTGCTTAAGCAAAGCCATGGTCCGCGTTTAAAAGTACGTGAACTTACATCGTTTGCATTAAGTAACCGTGGTGTAGCACGTATTAAGGCTCAAAAAGACACTGCTGGTATTTCTGATTTATATGAAGCGGTTCAAATTTCTAAAAACTCACTTGTAACACATAACTTAACTCGCGCTAAGAAAGAGTTATCTTTATAAGAATGCTTGTATAAAGCGCTTATAATTTAGCGAGAGTATAAAAGCCCATATTAGGTAGCACCTAATATGGGCTTTTTTGTATGTTTGAATAACCGTAGTTACCTATAAACACACTTCTTTTAATAAAACAGTTTTACTGAATAATAGTGTTTTTAAAGGTGATTTTTAGAGCCTTACGTTACTAATTTATATTGGTAAGTACTTGTTACCTAAAACATAGATCTATAAATATAGAAACATAGGTAAAAATATAGTTTTTTAGCATGATTTAACTGTGCAGTAAAACGGGATTGTTTTATTTAAACTGTTGTTTTTAAATGATAATAAAACCTAATGTCTTTGACTTTAGTCTGTTTTTATTTAAAAATCGAAGTAATATATATTTTATAGCATTGACGCCACGTGGATGCTAATCACTGTTTTGTGATGAATAGCTAGATATGACTTTTGTTTTATTTTTAGTCCCACCTCAATATTACTAAAAATTAAACAGGGAATAGAGTAGTTATTAACTTGCGCAATAAAAATAAAAAGCGCAAATAAAGGGATTTAAAAATGCAATTTAAACTAAAAAAAATAGCTGCCTTGTTATTCGGGGTGGGTATTAGCCTTTCTGTATTTGCCGAAGATATAGAGCTATACGTAAACCATAATGTTGAAACCGACGAAAAACCACGTGTAATCATTGTTTTTGATACATCTGGAAGTATGAAAAACTTTTTACCCAACGGTATTAGAAAAGTAGATGCCGGCATCAGTGCAATGAGTCAGTTGGTTACTGATAATAGCTCTATCGATTTTGGTTTGATGCGTTTTAAAAATGATAATGGCGGCTATATTATGGCAGGTCTTGGATCTCCCCATTCTACAATTTTAAGCCAAATTCACAGTTTACCAGCGGCTGGTAGTACCCCAGTTACAGAAACCCTATGGGAAGCCTACTTGTATCTAACAGGTCAGAAAGTGTACTACGGACAAAACTCAAATGAGCGGGATTTTTCTGCTGAAACTGGTTCGCTATATTACGACAATAACTCTCGATACATATCACCATTTACCCAAGCAGTTGGTGCCGATGTACGTTGTGATAATTCAATCAATTTAATTTTGATGACTGACGGTGATCCTCAAAGTGATACTAACCGAAACGATGATATCAAATCATTATACAAATCTACTTTTGGCTCAAATCCTTCTAAAACAAGTAATAGTTATCTAGCCGCTTTAGCTCAGATAATACATGGTACAAGAGATGTTGAAGTTGACTTGTACGATACTACGCCAGAGGTTGCTGATACCGGACGCGTTTTTACTATCGGTTTTGGTAGTGGCATGAGTACAAATGGTAAAAAGTTATTAGAAAAAACCGCTTTATTGGGCGGCGGCGAGTACTTACATGCAGATACATCAACTGAACTTTCTGAAGCGCTTAATAATACAATATCGAAAATACGCGAAGTTAACGATAGTTTTTCATCACCTACGGTAGCAAGTAATAATGTTGACCAAACACGTAGCCGAGAGTCAATTTACTTTGCGATGTTTTACCCAGAAACAGGCGCACGTTGGAGCGGGAATTTAAAAAAGCTAAAAGTGTCAGGTGCAAATATAGTCGATTCAACTGATCAAATAGCCCTTGATGAAAATGGGTTAATTGATGAGAAGGCGCGAACATTTTGGCTGCCAACTAATAAGCCTGCAGATGGGAATTTAGTAGCCCAGGGTGGCGTAAATTTACTTTTATCAACTTTAGACCCTGATAGCCGTAAAATCTACATAGATAAAACGGGCAGTATTATTGATTTTACTTTTGATAAAGTACAAACCATTTTAAATTTAGCGACAGGTACAGTTACCGATCTTGCCCCTGATTTGATTCCTAATATCGGGCTAACTTTACAGGAGAGTGATATTAGCTGGGCACGAGGGGTTGATGTTGACAATGAAGATGGTGATAACTCATCAGTAGATCAGCGAATCAATATTTTTGGCGACCCTTTGCATTCAAAGCCGGTATCTATAGATTACGGCGATGGAAGTATTCACATACTTGTTGGTACTAATGCCGGCTTTTTACATATGTTTGAAGACAAAGGCGATACTGTTGAAGAAAAGTGGGCTTTTACACCTGCAGCCTTATTAAAAAACATTCCTGCTTTGCGTAGTAATCTTGCAAATACAAAAGTGTATGGCATGGATGGGCCTATAAGTGTGTTCTTTAATAATAAAGGCTCAAATAGCGAAGGGTTAAACGATGGTGTTATTAGAGCAAGTGATGGTGATGAAGTGTGGGCATTTGCAGGTATGCGCAGAGGCGGTAAAAATTACTACGCGCTTGATATAAGTGATCCTAACGAACCTAAAAAATTATGGAATAAGCCTATTGTTGGTGGCTCAGAAGAATTTAAATATTTAGCGCAAACATGGTCTAAGCCTCAAATTGCATACATTAAAGCCTTTGGTGAGGATCCATTGCTAATATTTGGCGCAGGCTACGATACAAACAAAGATAATGCGATTAGAACAACAGATGAAACCGGACTAGGTATCTACATTGTTAATGCTAAAACTGGCGAAAAGGTATGGGCGCTGACTCCAGATGAACATGGTTTTACCGGAGAGCACAGTATTGCAGCGGATGTAACTACGCTTGACTCAGATTACGACGGGTATATCGACCGAATTTATGCAACCGATACAGGTGGTAATATTTGGCGAGTAGATATTCCTAGTGAAGATGAAGGTGATATTACCCATTTTAAACTTGCGGAGCTTGGCAGTACATTAGCGTCGCAAGACAGACGTTTTTTTTACAAACCATTAGTTGCTAGAACGCTGTTTAGTAAAGTTACTAAAACCAATTATGGTGGTGAAATGATCACCACCCGTTTAGATACCCCGTACGACGCAATAGTTATAGGTAGCGGAAATCGTTCAAACCCACTTGCTACTAATGAGCAAGATCAGTTGTATATGATCCGTGATGAAAACACCCTAACAAAAATTTTTACTGAATTTCCAGCCCCAATAGTGCCAGATGATTTAATGAAAATGAATGAAGACCCATTTGGTAACGCACTTGATGACGTTGATAAATTTGTTAACCTTGAAGTTAAGTTAGCCGAATTTAAAGGATGGCGATATGAATTAGGGACGGGCGAAAAGTCCCTTGCTGCAGCAACGGTCGTTGGTGGGGTTGCTTACTTTACTTCCTTTACGCCTGCATCTTCATCATCAACACAAAACCAATGTTCGTTAACGGGTGGCGGTGGTTCGCTTTATGCCTTTCATTTGCATTATGGAACGAAGGTTTATGACGATGTGAAATTTGCAACAAGTAATGATGTACCAGATACACCGAAACTATTTTTTGGGGAAGGTCCGTCGTGTGCAGATAATGATGCGGATGGTAAGTGCGATTGGGATGATGCAACGGATGTAACGCAAGTTAGTCAGTTTTATTTAATAGGCCCTGGGGTTAAAGGTTCTGATAAGCCGATAAAAGCTATTGAAATACTTGGGCCAAATTTAAATGTTGAAGGTGGAAAAGTTAAGCTAGTAAATGGCGCTGAACCAATTGGTTTTGGCTTTAAAACCCAACAAACATATATTTATAAACGCGAAGAAAACGATACTCAGGCACTTTAAAAAACACAATGCAATAAACATAAGCCACCTTAGTTAGGTGGCTTTTCAATTTTAAGAGCAAATCAAAAATGCTAATGGTTTGCTTATATAATTGGTTTAGAGTTTTCGAAGGGCTCTAAACCAACCCATGTATAATACACATTCATTTACAAAATACTGCCTATCACTCAAGCCCTTTAGATTGGGTGCCTGTAGTCCATATTGGTTAATAATAGCTGGCATTTGTTATATTTAATTAACAAATGTAAGAGCTAAATATAACATGCTGTGTCACTATATAGGTACAGGGCATGTTAACTTGTTGCCATCCCCCCATAAAAATTCAATAAATTTCTGTTGTTTAAATTTATACCAACCTGCATAAATCTTTGAGTAATTTAACAAATTAAATTGCACTATAACGTCGTTAAAATTTTATTTAGAACAACTAGATACAAAAATTTTTGCCTCGTTCTAGCGTAATTTTTTAACGTTAACTAGATCCCATATATAAGCAGATTGGCATTACTTATTTTGTATTAAAGTAACTTATAACAATATGATTTTTAATAATAATTAAAGTGCAAAAAAGGAAGTCTTTGTATGTTTTTTAAAAAAAGTCAGTTAGCTATTTCATTAGCGTTTACGCTAGGCCTTGTTGGATGTGGTGGCGGTGATAAAGCGGCCGTTGTAGAGCCAGTTGTAGCTAAGCCAGATCCTATAAAAGTAGATCCCGTAGAAGTTAACACTATCTCTCTTACAGGAAAGGTTATTGATGGTTATGTATCTGGTGCAATAGTATGGCTGGATATTGATGGCGATGGTACTTTTGACGAGCAATCAGAACCTTCTGTAGTCTCTGAAGAATCGGGTAATTATAGTTTTAATTTTACAGAAGAGCAGGCGCTGTGTGTGCCGTATTCAACTATGTATGTTGATGTACCAGTTGGCGCAATTGACGAGGATTTAGGGGAGGTAACACAAGCGTATCAAATGTCATTTCCACCCTCAATTGAGATTTTGACTGATGAAGATATTCGAAATATATCACCTTTAACAACCGTTATTTGGGAGCAGTTGAGCCTTCAATTACAAAAAAGTGGTAACAATAATTTAAGTTGTGATGCACTTAAAGAAAATACTGAGTTACTTGCAAACCTTCAAAGCGAAATAACAAACGTAATGCAAAACTTGGTTGCGCATTATAATTTGTCGACAGAGCAAATTTACTCAGATTTTATCGCTACTAACGACAGCGACGCTTACGACAGAGCACAAGCAATTGTTAAGGGACTAAAAGCGGCCTATAAATTCAAGCAAGAGCTAGATGCTCAGTATCCTGATGCAGAAGAAGTAAGAGCAGTGATTTATCAAGACACAGCAAAAGATGCAGAGTATGGGTTTGAAAATGCATGGTACCGCGACAAAGTTATTTTTGCAGGCGCTGAACTTATTTATGAGCAAGTAAAGCTTCAAAATACAGACGAACTCGACAAAATTGACGTTATTTTGTCTCGATTGGATTCAATAGATACGCCTTGGGGCGAAGAATCGTTAAATGGAAAATTAACAGTTAGAGACGATGTTTACATTAACGCCGATCGTACTTACCGATGCTCTAGCATTGAGAACGTTAGTTTTGAGCAAAGCAATGTGCTTTATGGCGTTGCTAATACTAGCCCATCGGTTAACTTTCCTACAGCAGATGAATGCGTTAGTGCTAATTTAGATACACCGTTCGAGCGAGGTTTTAGCATTAGCTATACTGAGTCAGGATCGTTTTACCAAACTGACTTTGCCTTTAGAGAGGAAAATGCCGACTTTCAAACATTATCTGATTGGGTAAATGTTAAAGACAAAGCTGCTGACTTAGAAACTCAAGATTTAGTGACCGTACTCGCTGCTATGCCTTATAAGTTTGATGACGAAACATCTATTGATGCTAGCTTTTGGCGTAAATACAAAACCACAGACAACGTACGTATTATAAAAACAATTGAAGGGCAATGGTTTAGAGAGACTCGCCGAGAAGATGGAACAACGCTGTATGAATGCGGTGAAAACGGTGTTGATTGGGGGCCATGCGAATAATGTAAAAAGCACTTTAATGAATATTAGCTTAGTGCCAGTCAGTTAATAACTGACTGGCACTTTTTGTTTGAAAAAGCTTACTTTTATGTGCGCTTATAACTGTATACCTGATGAACTTTATTTTTAATCTGTTTTTTACTCGGGTTTACTGTAAAATTACTGGGTTAACATTTGTTAAGCAATGCTTACAATTGTTATTGCTCATTAAGTATTTAAACTAATTTAAGTAGAGCTTATGATTTTTTATATTATAGGGTTAAGTTTACTTGTTATTATTTTATGCGTTGCACTTTATGTAATTTACAGCAACGTACATAAAAGTCGGGTAAGAAAATCCAAGGAATACAACGTACTGTTTGATAAAGACACGATAGTTGATGAACTAATCACTCAACTAACAGAAAAAAATCAAACACAAGAAAACCAAGATAAAACAGCTAAAGGTAAAGAAGAAATCCTTGCAACATTTGTTGAGTTACATCGCTCTGGTAGCTTTTGCGCACATTTGAGTGAACAGGAAATTATTTACTTTGTTAAAAAGAAATTAAACATGGAGAGTAGTAAAAATGGATAGCGAAAAAGCAGTCCCAGCAGTAAAAAGTGACTCATTTATGAGTCGATTTGGTCGTCGTAATGTAATTATAGTGTCATCAATTGTTGTTGTATTGGTAGTGATAGCAACCCTTACATCGCAAGTTGTTTCGTGGAATGAAGCAGATGAGCGTTTAGTACATCAATCGGCTTTTACAGGTAACTTAACCGTAATAAATCAAGCCGGCCCTTACTTAAAAGCGTTTGGTAGTACATCTGCTTATAAAAAAGTAATTTCGATTAACTTTACGGGCGATGCCGGTGCAACAGCAAGCGCAATTGTACCGCTAATACCAATTCGATTTTTAGATACCACAACAGGTGGCGCACGAGGTGTCTCTCGTTTTAGATTACCAGGCAATGTACCAGCAGCAGAGTCGGGTGCTCTACGTGGTTTACTTAAAATACACGAAGAGTTTGGTTCACAAGAAACATTAATATCTAATTTATTAATGCGTGCAACCACCGAAAATGTAAAAGCGTCGGCGCGAATGATGTCGGTAGAGCAACATTACTCTGGTGGTAATGGTCAATTAAGCCAAGATTTTGCAGATCAATTAACCAACGGTATTTTTGTTACTGAGCAAATTATTAGTACAGGTGAGCGCGATAAATCTGACGACTTAGGTAATTTAAGTAAACAGCAACGTGTCACTATTAATATTAAAATGGATGATGAGGGTAATACACTGCGTAACGCACCCATTTTAGGCGCTTACGGTATTACAGTAGTTGATGCCAGCATTATTGATATTGACTACGAAAGCAAAGTAAATGCTCGCCTTGAAGCCCAAAAGCAGGCTGCTGCTGATGAAGCGCTAGCGCGTCAAAACCTTAAAAAAGCAGAGCAACAAGCGCGTACTGAAGTGGCTTTAGGTGAACAAGCAATTGCTAAGCAACGTGCTGAATCTGAAAAGCTAAAAATAAAAGAGCAAATTGATGCTGAACGAATTAAGGCAAATGCCATTATTTCTGCGCAGCAACGAGTGGCTGTAAAAGCGGAGCTTGCGAAAGAGCAAGAAGAGATTCTAAAGCAACAACGTTTAGAAGCATTAGGTATGGACGTTTTAGCTGAGGCTCGTTTAAGAGCTAAGTCTGCTGCACTTGATCCAAAGTATGTATTTGATGAAACACTAAAAGCAGAAGTTAAAATTCAAACCGCTTTATTTACAAGCTTAGGTAATAGCCGTTTAGTGCCTGAAATTGTAATAGGCGCAGGCCAAGGCGAGCAAAGTAATGGCTCTGAATTTATGCGTTTATTAGCCGCCGATGCTGCATTAAGTCTTAAAAAGCGTTTAGAAAAAGAGAAAAAATAAACGATTAGTTAAGTATTGCACAAACAATAAAACGTTGGCTGATTCGCATTGGCCAGCGTTTTTTATTGCGTAAATTTTGTTATTGTATGGTGCGGCTTAGCTTGTGAAAGCAAGCTTTTTAAATTATTAAATAAAAGAGTGAGCAGTACTTATGGACCCCAGTAATCAGTTTATTTTAGATTTAGGACAAGAGCATATTACCATTCAGCGGCGATATGAAGCGCTGGGAGCGTTTAACGATTTTTTGATTGCTGTGTGGTTTTTAATTGGCAGTTTTTTCTTTTTAAATGACTCACTAATAGAAAGTGGCACATGGTTGTTTATAGCGGGCAGTGCTCAATTACTTATAAAACCTGTTTTGAAATTGATCAGCTTAGTACATGTTAGTCGGGTATTTCATTCAAATAAAACTTCATAAATAAAACCATAAATACGACTCATGATGAGTTCAGTTATTATGGCTAATAATTTACCAGTATAAGTTATTTAAATATCAAGGATAGAAAAGTGAAAGTACTTAAGTGGATTTCAATTGGAATAGCTACTTTACTAATTATAGGCTTACTAATTCCCGAAAAAATAATGATTCCGGTACAAGGTGCCACAAGTAAAGATTGGAACCATAACACGTTTTGGTACGAGCCTTGGGGTAGGTCGGGTGTGCACAAAGGAATTGATATTTTTGGCATAAAGAACACTCCTGTAGTTGCCTCAACAAATGGTGTTGTTATATTTGCAGGTGAGTTAAGCCGAGGTGGTAAGGTGGTTGCGGTGCTTGGGCCTAAATGGCGCGTGCATTATTTTGCACATTTAAATAACTACTCGGTAAGTACAGGTGATGTAGTAAGCATAAACAGTCAAATTGGCTTACTGGGCGATACCGGAAATGCCGCAGGAAAACAGCCTCATGTGCATTATTCTATTTTATCGTTAGTGCCCATGCCGTGGCTTTTTACAACGCAAAACCAAGGGTGGAAAAAGATGTTTTTTTTGAGCCCACATAAAAAACTCACTGCTAAATAATAGTTTTAGCTGTTAAATCAAGATGTTTAACAGCTAGAATTAGTTAATAAGCAAGCGTGTATTTAAGCTAAAAATTAGCCTGCAACTGGCGTTTTACCCGCGCGAATATTTTTAATGCTTTTAATAAACATATAAATACAGGTAGTGATTAAACAGCCTGCTAAATAAAACACAATACCATTGGGTGCATCAGATAAATTTGCAGCAAGCATAGGACCAAATACCGAGCCAATACTGTAACTCAAAAGCATTACCTCAGTTGCCGATACTATTTTTGCCATTGGCAATGAGTCGCACGCAAGTGTTATAGCAATCGGGTAAAGTGCAAAGCTGCATGCGCCTAGTATTAAGTAGCTTACTATTAATCCTGCTAAAGTGTTTGCTTGTAGTATACCCACAGCACCGGCTGCGCCTGCTAAACAAAACATACCCATCAATAAGCTTTTTTCAAGCCGAGTAGATAAGTAACTTACGAGCGGCTGCACGACCATGCCGCCTAAAATAATAACCGCCATAAGTGTCCCTGTGTACTGAGCTTGATCAGCTTGTGCTGCAATATAAACCGGCATTAAGCCGTAAATAGGGCCCAGTAATAAGCCCGATGCTAAGCATCCGAGCATAGCTGGGTGGCTTAATGTTTTTATTTCTTTTAGTGGTAGTTTTTCAAGGTGCTGTTTTTCGGGCTGACCTTTAGTTATTAATAAAGGCGCCAAAATAGCTAAAAATAATAATGAGGCTACAAATAAATAAGGCGTTGAACCTTCGGTGCCAAGCGGCCCTATAGCAAGTTGACCTACGGCGCTGCCCCCATAAAGTGAGGTCATGTATAAACCCAAACGTTTAGCCCGCGACTTTGCTGTGTTGGTCATTAACAACCAAGACTCAACAACGACAAACACACCGGCAACAGCAACACCTGCTACAAATCGTGCAATTAACCAGTTAACGGTATTTGGTAGCGCAAGTTGTGCAAGCACACTTACTATTAATAAGCTTAAAAATAATATAAAGGCGAAGCGATGACCCATTTTTACCACAATGCGCTCTATTGTGGTGGCGCCAATAAGTAAGCCAAAGTAAAAAATGCTCGCAAGCCAAGGCGCTAGATTTTCATCAAGTTTAAATGCAGGTAACGACAGCGGAATAAGGCTCATTAAAAAGCCTGATGCAATAGCAAAAAATGACAGCCCGATAACGGGTGCTAAAGGGTTGTTAGAGGTGCTTGTGGCGGCTGATTCGGCCATGTGTGTTTATCGACTCATCAAGGTAAATAACCACTGTTTTAAAGTTTGAGAGGTTACTTTAATAATAAAATTTGCGCGAATTTAGAGCCAAATTAAAAATAAGTAAAGTGATATTTTATTAAATAATATAAATAAACTTTAAAACGATCTTTTTGGTAAATTATCGGATCTATTATGCTTTTTATTGTAGTTTTTTCATGTGGATATTGTTTTATATTTGTGAGCATTTATGTCTGAATAGGTTTTTTGTAATGCAAGCAGACAGGCACATATCGCATGCTGCACGTAACTTTTTAAAGTTTGCGCAGCAGCACGTAGAGCAATATTTAAATACGCAGTGGGTGCGTAATGAGTTACATAACTTAGATTTAAACTAGATTTAAATTAGGTTTAAAGTTAATTAATATCGGGTGTTGAGTCTCTTAAAATAAGCTTTGGCTGAAACACGTGCTTTACTGTTATGCCGCTTTTTTTATAAATGTCTTTAAGTACTAAGTTAGCCGCAGCTCGGCCCATTTCGGGAACTGGGTTATCTATTGTAGTAAGCGTTGGGTAGAGGTAATTGGTAAAAATTACGTTATCGAACCCAATAATGGCTAAATCTTTTGGTAGGTTAAAACCGTGTTCGCGGGCGTATTTCATAGCACCCGATGCCATTTCGTCATTGGCACATACAAGAGCAGTTATTTGCGCTTTATTTTGAATAAAATGCCTTAAGCCGTCGCTGCCGCCGGTTTCTTTAAAGTCGCCTATGTAAAATAAGTTTTCGTCAAAGGTTAGGTTGTACTCTGCTAGGGCTTTTTTGTGGCCTTTCAAACGATTTGACGCATCTTCTTTAAACTGCGGGCCTGCTATGTACGCAATGTTTTTATGACCTTTGTTGATCATGGCTTTAGTGGCTAAGTAGCCGCCCATTACGTTGTCGAGGCTAATGCAGTTTTCTTCAATTTCTTTAACGTAGCGGCTCATTAAGTAAATAGGGGTTTTGCCTTTACTTAACTCAATTAGATACTCGTTTGATACCGCTTCTACGTGGGCAATAATAGCGTCGCAATTACGGCCTATTAAAAATTCAAAGCCGCTTTTTTCTTTTTTCTCGTCACTGTGCCCAGGGGTAATAATAACGTGTTTACCCGCAATACGAAGGTGCTCTTCAATGGCTGACATCATTTGACCAAAAAACGGACCATCCAACTCAGAAACTAAAATACCGACGCTGTTTGTAGTGCTAGACGCCAAAGAGCGAGCAATAGAACTTGGCTGATAGCCTAGCTCTTTCATTGCTTCTAATACCTTTTTTTTAGTTTTTTTGCTTACGTAGTCGTTGTCGTTAAGCACCCTTGAAACAGTTGATAAAGACACACCTGCCATTTCTGATACTTGATATATTGTCGCCATTGATGTCCTAGCTTATATGTATTTTTACTCGCACTTTATAAAAAATATAAAGTGCGAAGGGTCATTAAAAGTTAATTTACACATTACTGCGTCTAATTGCTAAGTCTTCTGTTATTTTTTGCGTCATCACTGAGGTAAGCGGATAAATAAGCATCAATGCGGCGCCTAAAAAAGCAAATGCGGCAGGTATCCAGCTCATAAGTAGCTGCATACCAGGTAGGGCTTGTGTAATTGTTAGCTCATCCATACCGTTATAGCCGTAGCCTGCAAGTACCACCAATACTAATGCACCGGCAAAACCACCACCGGTTTTTTGCACAAATGTACCCGCTGAATAAATTAAGCCTGTAGCGCGGCGTTTGTTTTTCCACTCTGAATAATCGGCTGAATCACCAAGCATACTAAAAAATAATGTTGGCATCATCGCGGCAAAAAATTCAGCAGCGCAACCAAAGGTAAATACAGCAACCAGGTTATCGCTAGGTACCCAGTAAAATGCAGTAGTGAGTATGCCGCTTAGCATTAATGATGCTATAAATAGGTTTCGTTTACCCATAATTTCGGCCAGTTTACCTGTGGCAAGTGCGCCAAATATAGATACAACCAACAAAGCAATAAAGTATTGCCCAGCCATGAGTTCATTGGCTACGTGGTACTTAAAGTAGTACGCAATTACACCGTATTTTATGCCATTAAACATCATGGTTAAAAAACCAATGCCGAGTAATATCAGCCAAGGTTTGTTGGTCAGAAGATCAACCATGTCGCGTTGTGAGCCCGTTAAGCTTTGCTTATCTTTATTGAGTAATTTTTTAATAACGAATGTCATTGCAGCCATAACAAGGGCAAAAAATACGCCGCTGTATAAATCGCGGTAATAAAAAAACAGGGTGGTAGCAAGCAAAGGTAGGATTATAAATGGCAGGCTTTTGGTTAAATCAAACAACTCTGATTTTAAATTCCCTTCATTTGAGGCGTGCGGTGTTACACGCTCTTTGGTGGTCGCAAACGTTATAATCATTAAAATAATAAGTAAGCTGGCAAATAAGTACATAGTAAGCTGATAGCCTTTGGCGTTGTCGCCGCCACCAAAAAATGCCACTAGCTCAGGTAAAAAACCCATAACCAATAAGCCACCAGTAAACGCACCTGCAAACCTAAAACCAGAGAGCTTTGTGCGCTCTGTATCGTCTGGTGTCATTACGCCCATAAGTGCCGAGTAGGGCACATTACTTACGGTGTAAGCAAGCGTTAAACCTATGTAAGTTACGTAAGCATAAATAAGTTTATTGGTGGTGCTAAAGTCGGGTGTAGTAAAACACAACACCATAAACAAGCCCAAAAACGGTGCCGAATAGAGTATCCATGGGCGAAATTTACCAAAGCGCGACTGCGTTCTGTCGGCAATCATACCCATAATAATATCGGTTACGCCATCTGATAGCCTTACAACCAAAAACAACATGGCAGCGGCGGCTGCCGATATGCCAAATGTATCGGTGTAAAACACCGCTAAATAAGCAAGCGCGCCGCGCCATACTAAGTTAGCGCCGGCATCGCCCATGGCGTAACCGACTTTTTCGTATAAAGGGAGTTTGTTCACTGTGTGTGTTCTTATTGTTATAAGCCGAAAAATTATCGGCTAGTTATTAGGTTACTGTACGCTTTACCGCTGGCTTTAACAGTTCGTTTTTGTGTGTTGTAGTCTACGTGTATTATTCCAAAGCGCTTTAAATATCCTTCTGCCCATTCAAAGTTATCCATTAGGCTCCACGCAAAGTAACCATCTACTTTAACGCCTTGCTCGGTTGCGTTATGCAGGGCATTTAAATGCTCGTGGTAATATTCAATACGGTCGTTATCTCTCACTTCACCGTCTGTAAATTCGTCAGCCATAGCTGCACCGTTTTCGGTAATATAAATAGGTGGTAGGGTGTATTTTTCGTTTAACGATACAAGTAATTCTGTAAGCGCTTTAGGATAAATTTCCCAGCCTATATCGGTCATTGGCGCTTTATGTGGCAGCTCATGGTAAAAGTCGGTATCGCTTGCTTGATAATGCATGCGGGTATAAAAGTTAACCCCTAGGTAATCTAGCGGTTGAGCAATTATTTCCATGTCGCCATCTAAAATATATGGGCGGTGGGTTTTAGGTAATTGCTTAATAATATCAGGGTATTTACCTTGTATTACAGGCCGCATGTACCATTGGTTTATATAGTCATCAGCAAATGCAGTGGCTTTTAAATCGTCTTCACTTTGGGTAACGGGGTAACAAGGCGTAAAGTTAAGTACAATACCGTTTAGCGTATTTGGGCTATTTTTAGCAAGTACTTGCATAGCCAAACCGTGACCTAGTAATAAGTGGTGCGCGGCTTTACGACCAAATTCGCGCCCTACAATGCCAGGTGCATGTACGCCAATTTCGTAACCTAAGTAAGAGCTGCAAAACGGCTCGTTTAAGGTGGCGTATGAGTGCACACGTTCCCCAAATGCTTTGGTAATTAAATCTGCGTAATGGGCAAATTCGTAAGCGGTGTTACGGTTTAGCCAGCCACCTTCGTCTTCAATATGTTGTGGTAAATCCCAGTGGTACAGCGTTACAAAAGCTTTAATGTTACGGCGTTTTAATTCATCTAAAATGTCGGTATAAAACTTAACGCCTGCCGGATTTAAGTGACCGCTTTTAGTCATTACACGCGGCCACGAAATAGAAAGTCTGTAAGCGTCCACACCTAATGATTCAATTAAGTTTATATCGTCTTTCCAGCGAGTGTAGTGCTCGCAGGCTACATCGCCATTTGAATTATCGACTATTTTGCCTTCTTTACTGCAAAAGGTATCCCAAATACATGGCAAGCGATCAGCTGCGCCGCCTTCAATTTGAAATGAGGCCGTAGCTACACCATAAGTAAAATTTTTGGCTAAAAGTGGTGAGCCACTAGGTAAAGATAATTGTTTCATTAAGAGAAAACCTCTGCTTCTTTTTTGGTAAAGTTTGCTTTGTATAGAGCGTATATTAAATTCATTATTGGAAGCGCTTCCATATTTAATTTGATTAATCACTAGTATGGTATTTAATAACTTTAAGGAAGCGCTTCCATATTTAGGTTAGTGGCTATTGTTAAACAGGTCAATAGTTAAATTTAAATAACAAATAGGCGCTCACAAAATCACACTGACACAACACAGGGCTATAAAAATGAAAAAAAGCTTAAACACTAACAGGTTACACATGCTCCCTATTTTAATAGGAGGATTGTGCGTTTTAAGTGGGTGTAACAAACAAGAGATTAACGCAAATAATAGCCAAGGCGCCTTAGCCAAAAAGGCTGAGCATGAGCAAGGTAATTTATCATTTTGGCCAACGCTTAAAAGCAAGGTAGTTAAAACGCCCGAAATTGAAAATACAATTGCACAGTATTTAAAAACAATGACGCTTGAGCAAAAAGTAGCGCAAATGATCCAACCTGAAATTCGCGATATTAGTGTTGAAGATATGCGCAAATACGGTTTTGGTTCGTATTTAAATGGCGGTGGCTCGTTCCCAAATGCTAATAAGCATGCAACGCCTGCAGATTGGATAACACTTGCTGAGAGCATGTACCAAGCCTCGGTTGATGACTCAATTGATGGCAGTAAAATTCCAACCATGTGGGGCACTGATGCAGTACATGGCCATAATAATGTGATTGGAGCGACGTTATTTCCGCACAATATTGGTTTAGGTGCTGCTAATAACCCCGCATTAATTGAGCGCATTGCAGCAGCTACTGCAATAGAGGTAATGGCAACAGGCATAGATTGGGTGTTTGCACCGACTGTTGCGGTGGTGCGCGACGACCGATGGGGCAGAACGTACGAAGGCTACTCAGAAGACCCTGCAATTGTACGTGAGTATTCAGCCGCAATTGTAAACGGATTGCAAGGCAGAGCCGATGAAGACTTTTTAAGTGACAAACGCGTAATTAGTACCGTTAAGCACTTTTTAGGCGATGGCGGCACAGTAGATGGTGACGATCAAGGCGATAACATTGATAGCGAAGAGGTGTTATATAACATTCATGCGCAAGGTTATATAGGTGGCTTAACCGCAGGTAGTCAGTCGGTTATGGCATCGTTTAATAGCTGGAATGGTAAAAAAAATCACGGCAACAAATACTTACTTACCGATGTATTAAAAACAAAAATGGGTTTTGATGGCTTTGTTGTAGGCGATTGGAACGGACACGGACAAGTTGCCGGCTGTACAAATGAAAGCTGCCCGCAAGCTGTTAAAGCCGGGCTTGATATTTTTATGGTGCCAACGGGTGCTTGGAAACCACTTTATGAAAATACAATTAAACAAGTAAAAGCGGGCACAATAACAATGGCGCGAATAGATGACGCCGTAGCACGTATTTTACGCGTTAAATTACGCGCGGGTTTATTTGATAAACCAAGCCCTGCAAATCGAAAATATTCAGGTAAATTAGAATTAATAGGTGCGCAAGCACATCGCGATATTGCCCGCCAAGCGGTAAAAGAGTCGTTAGTACTGCTTAAAAACAACAACCATTTATTACCGCTTAACCCGTCAAGCAACATACTTATAGCAGGCGATGCGGCTGATAACATAGGCAAGCAATCGGGCGGTTGGAGTATTACGTGGCAGGGAACTAATAATCAAAATGCAGATTTCCCTGGGGCAACGTCTATTTATGCGGGGTTAAAAGCGCAAATAGAGGCTGCTGGCGGTAACGCTATTTTAAGCCCAACGGGTGAATTTACTAGCAAACCCGATGTAGCCATTGTTGTATTCGGTGAAGAACCATACGCAGAGGGGCATGGCGATAAAGACAACCTTGAGTTTGAACGTAACAATAAACGCTCTCTTAAAATATTAAAAACATTGAAGCAGCAAGGTATTGCGGTGGTGTCGGTGTTTATATCGGGCAGACCAATGTGGGTTAACAGCGAGCTAAACGCGTCAGATGCATTTGTAGCAGCATGGCTTCCTGGCACTGAAGGACAAGGCATTGCTGATGTTTTATTAGCGGATGAAAATGGGAAGGTACAGTATGACTTTAAAGGTAAATTGTCGTTCTCGTGGCCTAAATCGCCACTACAAACCGCAGTAAATAAGGGCGATGCTAATTACTCACCATTATTACCCTATGGCTTTGGCTTAACGTATAAAGATGAAAGTACGCTTAGCAATAATCTAAATGAAGACTCAGGTGTTGATATTAGTAACCTTGCGCCGCTATCTATATTTAATGGCAGCTTTAAAACACCGTGGCGTTTGTTTTTAAATTCAAACAGCGAGCAGCACCAAGTAGCAAGTAATAGTGTAAAGCTTGGCGGCATTACTTATCGCACTGAAGACAAAGCGATTCAAGAAGATGCGATGCAATTTAATTTTGATGGCACTGCACCCAGCTATATCGAAATTAATAGTAACTTTACCGAAGACAAAGTGGCCTACATTGAAGCAAATTCCGCCCTTAGCTTTAGCTATAAAGTAAACCAAATACCTAGCTCACATACATACCTTGCAATGAAGTGCGAACAAGGCTGTGGTGGCGAGCTTGATATTACCAGTGATTTTGAAAATGCTGATTTAAATACATGGCAAACCATGAGTATAGATTTAACGTGTTTTGCTAAAAAGGGCGTTGATTTTGCCAGAGTAACCAGCCCTTTTATTATTAAAACGGCAGGAGAGCTTAACGTTTCAGTTGCAGATATTAGCTTTGAACCACAAGGCGCGGAAACAGCAAAAATAAAGTGTGAGTAGTAGAGTGTTTATAAGTTAAGTTTATTGTGTGTTGTCTCAAAGCCCTTAGTAATAAGGGCTTTTTTTAAAGAGGATATTTATGCTGGGCAATACTGTTTTAAAAACTCATGATGAGATGGTAATTGGCTTACGCGTTGCTCTATTTGTTGCTTAATACCGTGTAAAAAACGGGTGAGTTCTTCATCGCTCATCATGCTGGCTATTAAGTGATGTTGATTAGGCTCAATACCTTGACCAAGCATAACTTGCACCCATGAATCGACTCTAAAAATGTCGCCATCATCTAAAAATACACGGCCGGTTTGTTTAAACAAATCAATTTTATGCTGAAGTGTTTTTGGCACTTCCATGGCATTACAATGCTGCCAAAACTCACTGTCATCGCGATTAGTTACTTTGTAGTGCAGCACAATAAAGTCGCGAATATTTTCAATTTCGCTTTTAAGCTGTTTGTTGTATTCGTCAATGGCGTGATTGGTAATGCCATTAAACGGAAATAAACGCATAAAGCGAATAATACCCGACATAATTAAGTGAATGCTGGTGGACTCAAGTGGTTCAACAAAGCCGCTAGCAAGGCCAAGCGCTAGGCAGTTTTTGTTCCAGCCTTTTAAGCGGCGCCCTGTTTTAAATTTAATTATACGGGGCTCTGTAAGCGCCTCGCCTTCAATGTTATTTAATAATAGCGCTTTGGCTTGTTCGTCATCCATATATTGGCTGCAATAAACTAATCCGTTGCCGACACGGTTTTGCAGTGGTATACGCCATTGCCAACCGCTTTTATGGGCAATAGAGCGGGTAAGTGGCAATACGGTATCGCTGATTGATTTTGTTTGCACCGCAATGGCGCTGTTACACGGTAGTAAATGCGACCAGTCTTCGTAGCCAGTATGCAATGCTTGCTCTATTAATAAGCCTCTAAAGCCGGTGCAATCAATAAAAAAGTCGCCGTTAATGTGCTCGCCATTATTTAAAATCAATGATTCTATATGGCCCGTTTTAGTGTTTTTTACTACTTTTTGTATTTTACCTTCAATGCGTTTTACACCCAATGGCTCTGAAAATTCACGTAAAAACTGTGCGTAACGCGTGGCATCCATATGGTAGGCATAGTTAATGGGGTTTTGCTGATTAAACGCAAATTTACCGGCTTTAGCCGCTTGCAGCTCGTAGCAGTAATCGCCAAATGGGTTGTTTATTCCAAGTGCTTTACCTTGCAGCCAAAAGTGATGAAATTCACCCGCCCAACATTCTTTGCCCGTTGCGCCAAATGAGTGAATGTAATGCGTGTTTTCATCGCCCCAGTTTTCAAAGCTAATACCTAATTTAAAGCTTGCTTGAGTGGCTTTCATAAATGCTTGCTCGTTTATACCCAGCAATTTATGAAATGTCCGAATAGGCGGAATTGTAGCTTCGCCAACACCCACAGTGCCAATATCGTCAGATTCAACAAGGGTTATGTTTATATTGTTACCAACTAGTTTAGCAAGTGCCGCTGCGGCCATCCAACCTGCAGTGCCGCCTCCAGCAATTACTACGTTTTTAACAGCGTTTGTTTTAGTCATTATGTGGCTGCCCATTGTTTGATAAAAGGTGATTTAAAAGCGCGCGATTACTTGGCAGTCCATTTAAACACTGCGCTATTTTTTCGCGATTTTGCTGATAATAGTAATCCCCAGCACGTGGGTCGTTAAATGTATTTTGTGCAGAGACTGTTTGTGTATTAAAGCCCATGCCATATAAAACGTATTGGTAACTGCTTGATGAAAACACTTCTTCGTTTTCAATAAAATCAAAGCGGCTAGGGGGCTGAAATTGCCAAAGTTTAAGTAAGTTTTGCAGGCGCTCGGGTGCGGTATTTAAATTACTAATATCTTGCCAATAGGGAGTGTCGTCGCGCTCGCTTAGTACATAATGAAGTTTTAAAAATTCAATAACGCGCTGCCAACGAGTGCTAAAGCGGCTGTTAAAACGACTTGCAAGCTGGCTCATGTGGGTGCGGTTTTGTGGTAGTTGCTCGCTTATCATGCTAATTGAAAGTTCAACCATAGCAAGAGCTGACGCTTCAAGCGGCTCTAAAAAGCCAGCAGACATACCCACGGCAACACAGTTTTTAATCCAAAATTGTTCCCTGTAACCAGGGCTGAATTTTAATACACGGTAGGTAAGTTGCTCAGCTTGTTGCTCACTGGTGCTTTTGGCTATGTAGCTTTTTAGTGTATTTGTTGCGCTTTCATCGCTTTGATATTTACTACTAAATACATAACCTGTACCACGGCGTGTTGGCAGGGCTATATCCCAAATCCAGCCGTTACTTTGCGCTGTAGATAGTGTAGCAGAGGCAATTGGTTGATTGATGTGTGCATTAGGTATTTGCGCCGCAACAGCGCTGTTATTAAATAAAATATGATCTTGCGCTATAAACTCACTATTAAAATGCTCACCAATTAAACGAGCACGAGAGCCTGAGCAATCTATAAATAAATCACCTGTTATATTGCCATTATTATTTGTTTTTAATGAAGTAATATAGCCATGTTCGTCGTTAATAACCTCGGTTACATCGTCAATAATATGTGTAACGTTTAGATTTTTAACACAGTGATTTTTTAAAAACTCTGCAAATTTACCCGCATCTAAATGATAGCCATAGTTGGTGGCCGCTGCATATTCGGGTGTTTGTAATTGTTTTGGTGCAAGTGCTGCTTGGCATACAAAGCTTTGCATATTAACAACGTCGGCAAATTTTTGATCAGGTGCAATGCGTTGCCAGCTGGCGTGTAAATTAGTGTGCTCGTAGCCTTGTGGATTCATAAAAGGGTGGTAGTAGTTTTCTCCCTCGCTGAGGTTGCGCCAATTTATAAATTTAGAACCTTGCTTAAATGACGCGTCGCACTGGGTTATAAAATCAATTTCTTTAATGCCAATGCGCTGCAGCGTGTTACGCATTGACGGCCATGTGCCTTCGCCGACGCCCAATATAGGCACATTTTCCGACTCCACTAACGTTACATTAAGGTGCGGGTGTTCGGCAGCTAATAAGCCTGCGCTTAGCCAACCGGCAGTGCCACCGCCTAAAACGACTATTTTTGTTATTGGTTTGGTCATGAGTTAACACCCTAAAGTTGATAACAATTAAACTAGCATTAATACTGTTTTAAATACAAAAAAGCCGCTAGTAAAAACTAACGGCTTTACTTTGTATTACCTTTAGAAGTTGTAACGCATACCAATATTGTAACGTGCACCTAGCTGTTGTAGGTTCCACAATTGTGCTGACGTACGGCCATGTTCGCGGCTGTTTTGTTCAGTAATGTTAAGGCCTTCAACAAAAAACGATAGTTGTTCGCTGTAGTTGTACGCAACATTAAAGTCGATTTGATAATATTCTTCAGTAAAGCCTGGCTCGTTTACGTATCGAGCTGCGCTATTTAAAAACTTATCACGCCAGTTGTAAGCAATACGTGCTTGAAAATCATCGTTTTCGTACATTGCAATAAAGTTAGCTGTATCGCTTAAACCTACTAGTGCAAATTGTGTTGTAGTAGGGTCGGCGTTTACATCAAAGTCTATGTCGCCGTTAACTGTGGTGTAGTTTGCTTGCACACCAAAACCGCTTTCACCAAAAAAGTGCTGAAAGGCAATTTCGAAACCATCAATGGTGGCATTTTTATTGTTGGTAGGTACTTGTGCTGTAAATTCTAGTAGTGGGTCATCGCTGTTAGCAATTACATCGTAAGCTGCTTCAAACTCTTCGTAGGTCATAGAGTCAAAATCAACGTTGTTTTCTGTTGCGGCAACCATTTGAAATAAGTTTGAATCGGTTAGGGCAAGTCCGCGAGATTCTAGCTCAGCAATGGCAGCTTGTGCGCGAGGACCCGCTGTTGCATCGCGTAATCCGTAGTAGTTTTGTGTCATTGGTGTTAAACCAATAAAGTTTTCGATGTCTTTAGTGTAGTAACCTACCGACACATAACTTGTTTCTGCAAAGTACCACTCAGCCGATACATCAATATTATCTGATTCAAGCGGCACTAAACCAGGGTTACCTGTTGACGCTGTAGCCGGTGAAGAACCCGCTAAAAGAGTAGGGGCACCTGGTACACCAACAGTCGCTGCTGAACTCAAGTTATCGTAAGTTGGGCGAGCAATTGTCGTGCTATAAGAAAAACGCGCTTTTACGTTTTCAATTACTTCTATGTCAAAGTCAAAGCTTGGTAAAAAGTGATCGTAGCTAGATTTAAGCGTGAAATCTTCTTTAGCCGAGCCAAAACGAACATTAAAGTCGTTATTACCTTCCCACGCTACTGCGTTAGGTAAATCGATATTAGCCGTTGAGGTAATGTCGGTAGACTCTTGGCGCGCGCCAATAACAATGTTGTATGGCATATCGCCAATGTAACCATTGTAAGTAAATTGCACAAACGCAGCGGTTATGTCTTCTTCAATGGTGCGGTTTGTTGCAAATGCGCCATCGGCTGCAAAGTTAAAACCGTATTCTTCACCTGCCCAGTAACCAATTTGCGATGCGCTGCCGGTATAACCTTGGTTGAACGAGCCCGATGTATCGTAGTCGTCAAACTCAGCTAAAAAGTTTGTTGGGTTTAAGTAGCCATCAGGTAGTTCGCCTGGGTTTTCTATACCCCAGTTACCCATTGTATTACGTGTAAGTGATTGCAGTGAATGGCTTTCCATAGAGCGAGACTCTATACCAAAGTCAATTGCGCCGTTTTCAATTTCGTATTTACCATGGATTCTAAATTCTGTGATTTCAGATTCTTGGCGAGCAAAGTTAGAATCTAAAATAGACGTACCCACATCAGAGGCATCTAACGTGTTATTACAATTTAGGTTATCTCGGCGGCAATCATCAAAATCGATACTCATTGATGGAAGCTCGCGGCTAAAATCAACTTCTTGTGCGTTAACTACGTTTGCGCCTAAGCCTGCGTTTACCCAGCTGCCGTAAGGTGCATCTGGTTTGCTAGTGGCTTTTGAATTGTGCGCATCAAACATAAAGCTCAATTCTGAGTTGAAATAGTACTCAACGTTTAAACCAATAGAATCGTTTTGGTTAACTTGGTTTAACTCTTGAAACGCTAAACCTAAATCGCGTGTTTGCTGATCGCGACGTTCTTCTCGGTAATAAATAGGAGTTTTTACCGTGTTGTCGTCAAATGTTAGCGCGCTTTTGTAGTTATCCATCCAAATTGATTGCTCAGCACGGGCTTCGAATAAATCTTGCTTAGAATATGTGTAATCAAGCGTGGCTGTTAAATCATCAATTGGGCTGTATTGCAGCGTTAATTGCGCGTTTGTACGCGTACGCTCTCTGTCGGCAATGGTGTAGCGCAAATCTGATGGCATTGAATAAAGCTGGCCAACGGCGGGTGCATTAGTTAAAACAATATCGTCTGCAGCTTGTGGGATTGTGCCGTCAAAAGCTGATGTATTCCATTGATTTACAAACGCACCTGTTGATGAGCTATCGCGCTGTTGCATGCTTGCAGTTAACGAGGCACCAAATTTAGCTTCACTGTCGGTCCAGCTAATTAAGCCCGAAAGCTCTGGTGTTATGTCATCACCAACGCGGTTTGTTGAGTCGTGTAATGCTTTTACGCCAATGCTTGAAACAAAGCCTGGGTTGTCGAGCGGGCGAGCGGTATTAATATTAATTGTTGCGCCAATACCACCTGATGCAATGCTTGCTTTACCCGTTTTATATACTTCAACCGATTTAACGCTATCAGACGCTAAGTTTGCAAAATCAAATGCACGAGAGCTAGGTGTCCCACCGCCTGCAGGCAAAGATGCCGCCGGCATTGTACGCCCGTTTAGGGTTACCATATTGTAGTCGGGGCCAAAACCACGAACCGTTACTTTAGAGCCTTCACCATTTGAGCGATCAATCGACACACCCGTAATACGCTGTAGCGACTCGGCTAAGTTGGTATCGGGGAATTTACCAATATCTTCAGCTGATATTGCATCTACAACACCAGCGGCGTCGCGTTTTAAACGAGTCGACTCTTTAATACTGCTTTTAAAACCAGTAACTTGGATTACTTCAACATCTGTATTTGCTTCTTGTGCATATACAGGCAAAGAGATTGATGCACCTAAAATCAGAGATAGGCTGGTCGCTATCTTTGTTTTTCTTACAATATGGTTGGACATTCGGTTTCCCTCGCGCTTTTATCATTATTATTAACAGCTTGTATGGGGCTGTTATTGTGTAGTTATAAACATTGTCAAATGTGTGGAAGCGCTTCCAGAAAAATCTGTTCAACTAGATTTTGTGGAAGCGCTTCCAGAAATGCTAGTTTATATTTTGAATAGGGTCAACTGTTGTTTTAATAAAATGAGACTAAATTGTTTTTAAAATGTATGTTTTTTGGATTTAATTTTATTTAAATTATAAATTACAATTGGTTATAAAAAACCGTTTGAAATAGTGCTGTAACAACATTTTATTATAAGAAAACCAATTATTGATTAATTTAGTTATTTATACACTTTTATAAGGTGTTTAAATCAGCTTTTAATACTAGCTAAAATTAATAAATTTGCCGTTGGTCACTCAACAAAAAATAGGTACATTTGCTAACTTAGCAAAAATGCCGATGTAGTGATTATGTACAACGCAATTGATGAAAACGCATCAAGCGGCGGTTCTATCTCAGTATATGAATCGGTCATTAAAAACCAGTAGTTGTTTAAAAAATCGTTAATTAAATCACTAAAAAGTAACGTAGTTTTTGCAGAAGATGGTTTAAAAATAAACTTATAAAGTATTGCGCATAAGGTGTTGCGAGTCGCTAGTTTTATCGCTATTTTAAAGGCTCTCTCATAGATGGATTTTATTATGCGCATTAAATTTTTAGCGAGCTTTTATTCTTTCTTCTTGTTTGCATTGTTTGGTTGTGACGATCAAAGTATGGCAATTCAAGGTAGTCCTCAGCTAAATAATAATGTAAGTAACTCACCCTCTAATCTCAAAGTAAACACGCCTTCAGCAGCTCAAACACACGAACCCGCTTTAGTGGTCGGTATGCTAGCAACACATTGTAAAAGTAATGAAGCAGCCTACATTAACGCAAAAATGCATAAAGTTGTGCGTAACCCAGATGAAAATACAGCCTACAAGTTAGAGCCTACCGATAAAGTGCTTTCTATTTGTGTTGCAAAAGATGACTCATCGCTTAGTTATCGATTTGGTAGAGTTAATGACATAGGGCTTGAAAAAGAAGCAACACCAGATGCACCATTTGGCAGTTACTACAGGCAAGTAGGGCGTATTGGCGAGAGTATTTTATTTTTTAGTAACGGCGAATATCACTACTATATTATTAACTCAGGCGGTATGGGCAGCGGTGTAACCGTTAATGTTTATAAAAACGATACATTAATAACTGAGCTGTTTTCGGGTAATGATCCTTACGATGATTTTGTTATAGCAACCGATTTAAATTTCCCTAAAAAATTGGTTATCGAAAAACAGCCATTTAATAAGCAAATGCAGTAAATAATGACTCCACAGCAGCAAAACGTTATAGAGCAAGGGCATTGGTTTAAAAACCGTAGCGCTTATTTAAAAAGCTTTTTATTAACGCAGGGCAAAACGCTCTCACTAAAGGCTCAGCAATCATTATTTTTGCGAGGTGATAAGCACGATGGAATTTATGCCGTACTTAGCGGCGTGGTGCGTATTAGTGGCGTAAGTAACGAAGGCAAAGAAGCTGTATTGAGCTTTATTGATTCATCACTGTGGTTTGGCGAAGTTACCTTGTTTGATGGTGGCCTGCGCACTCATGATGTATATGCACAAACTGATGTTGTGCTTTTTTACGTGCCCCAACGCGCGCTTGAACAGCTATTAAACGAACAGCCACAATATTGGCAAGAGTTTGGTTTATTGCTGGCACAAAAGTTACGCCTAATGTTTAGCTCAATGGAAGATCACGCATTACTAAGCGCTGAGCAAAAAGTATGCAATCGACTTTTAATGCTCAGCGAACATACAGAGCACTTAACACCACTTGTTTTATCTCAGCAGCAACTTGCTGATATGACCTACCTAACGCGCCAAACTATTAATCAAATACTGCAACAGCTTGTTAGCTTACAAGCTATTAGTTTGGGGTATCAACGCATAACAGTTTTAGATAAACAAAAGCTACAAGCGCGTGCTACACAAGCTTAAATAGAGGCTGCTTTATTTAGTTGGAACCAAAATTGCTACAGATAATGTAACGCAACAATGGATTTGAGCTAATGACTACAATAACCTTTAAAAATCAATATAGTAACTATAACTCTCCTGCATTAAATAAAGCGGCAGGACTAAGCGAAGTTGCGGCAACTAATACCCTCCCTAACGAAAAAACAAATGATGTTAAAGGCATTACCTCAGCCCCTAAAGAACCAACGTTTTTAGAAAGTGCTCAAGAAGCGCTGGTTTATCAGCGCTTAGGTGTAAACAAAAACAAAATAGACGAGCTAAAAGCAACAATAGAAGAGCTCATTAAAGAACAGCAAAGTGAGGGCGCAGACCCTAGCGCAATTGCTGATAAAATAGAGGAACTCCAAAAAATGCTTGAGCAAGAGTATCAAAAAGGGCGCGAGCGAACGGATATGCAAGGTGAGCATGAGCCGGGTAAAATAATTTCTGCATTTGTTTAATTTATAAAATGTCGGATACCTGACATTGTTGTTGTGTCTACTTTTGCTAAAGTAAGTTTTATAGATAAAAATAAAGGCAAAACAATGAAAACACTTCAACAGCAACTTGGTAAATATGGTTTATATCATCGTTCTAAACGTAATGTACTAACGCACTTTATTGGTATTCCGCTCATTGTATTTGCGGCGTTGTGTTTACTAGCACGTATTCAAATACCCCTTGGTAGTGTAGTAATTGATGGCGCACAACTTTTTGTATTAGCGTCGGTTGTTTATTATTTTATGCTAAGCTTTTCGCTTGGCTTTATTATGGCCGTGATATTTACTTTACTCCTTGTTGCTGCTCAGCCTATTGCGGCAATGGCGTTTTGGCCTTGGTTGAGTATTGGCGTAGGTGTGTTTGTATTTGGTTGGGTATTACAGTTTATTGGGCATTATTACGAAGGTAAAAAACCGGCGTTTGTAGATGACCTAATTGGTTTAATTATAGGCCCTTTGTACGTAACTGTTGAACTACTATTTTTAATGGGTTTTTACAAAACATTAGAAGATGAAGTAAACGCGATAGCTGGTCCTACAAAGGCGTAAAATACTTTTCTAAGTACCTTAATAAAACTTAATAAATAATAATAAAAGGCAGATAACGCATGCAATATAATAATAAAACCGTGTGGATCACCGGCGCATCATCAGGTATTGGTAAAGAGCTTGCTATACAATTTGCCGAGCTTGGCGCGCGCGTTATTTTATCGGCGCGCAATGTAGATAAACTAAACGATTTAAAAGCAACGCTTAAAGGCGAAGGGCACTTAGTTGTGCCGCTGGACTTAGCACAGCCAGAGCATGTACTGAGTACAATAACAGCAAAAATGAGCGAGCTTCCTGCAATAGATATTTTAATTAATAACGGCGGCGTATCGCAGCGTAGCTTATTTTTAGAAAACGACTTTAACGTGTACCGTCAATTAATGGAGGTTAATTACTTTGGCTTAATTGCACTTACTAAAGCTGTATTACCTACTATGGTGGCAAGGCGCAGTGGTTCAATTGTGTCTATTAGTAGTGTGGCGGGTAAAGTAGGTTCAAAATTTAGAACGGGTTATTCGGGTTCTAAATATGCGGTGGTTGGTTTTATGGATTGCCTACGTGCAGAAGTAGCACAACATAATATTCATTGTTTAACAATTTGCCCAGGCTCTATTAAAACAGCAATTGCGCATAACTCACTAAACGAGCAAGGCATAGCGCAAAATAAACCAGAAGAGTCGATAGAAAATGGCATGGATGTAAGCGTAGCGGCTTCAAAAATGATTCGTGCCATTAGCGATAAAAAAGACGAAGTGATTATTGGCAAAGGTTTAAGTGGTTGGGCGCCTACAATTAAGCGCTTTTTCCCTACTTTGTTTAATCGCATTACCGCAAAAACAAACTATAGGTAGCGTCGTTTATTTCAAAGGCGTAAAATGCCGTAAATTTGATCAATTTAGAAAAGGATTCTAAATGAAGTATTTATGGCTGAGCCTGTTTTTTATTGTATTAATTTGGTCTGGTATTAATCCAAAAGATCAATTTACATGGCTGCTTGAAGTTATCCCCGCAATTATTGGTTTAGTGCTGCTAGCAAGTACCTATAGCCACTTTAAACTTACCCCTATTTTATATACATTTATTTTAGCGCATTGCATAGTGCTGATGATTGGCGGGCATTACACCTACGCCGAAGTCCCTTTTTTCGATAACCTATTTGGTAGCGAGCGTAATAACTACGACAAAGTAGGGCACTTTTTTCAAGGGTTTGTACCAGCACTACTAGCACGCGAAATTTTACTGCGCAAAAAAGTAGTAAATGGTCGAGGTTGGTTAATCACTTTTGTTATTTCGGTATGTTTAGCATTTAGCGCGTTTTACGAATTAATAGAATGGTGGGTTGCAGTGTTAAGCGGCGAAAACGCAGAGGCATTTTTAGGCACTCAAGGTTACGTGTGGGATACCCAATCAGATATGGGACTGGCGTTATTTGGGGCTATTTGCTCATTGTTAGTGCTTTCAAAAGTACACGACAAACAGCTTAAAAACGTTAAAGATTATTTATAGGCTATAGGAACGTTCTATAGAAATGTTTATAAAAACGTTGGTAAAAAAGACTATTAACTTATGAGCGCAAACATTAGTAACTACTCAATAAGCACAGACAAAAGCAAACTTAACTTTAACGTTATTTATAACTTTATTGCTAATAGCTATTGGGCCAAAGGCATCCCTAAAAGCGTGATGCAATCGGCTATTGATAACTCAATGTGCTTTGGTGTTTACAGCGCTCATAACGAACAAGTTGGCTTTGCCCGAGTAGTGACTGATAACGCAACCTTTGCTTATTTAGCAGATGTATTTATTGCCCCGCAATCGCAAGGAAATGGGCTGAGTAAGTTACTTATTAAAACGATAGTAGAGCACCCTGAGCTACAAGGGCTCAGGCGCTTTTTATTAGCTACTTCTGATGCGCATGGCCTTTATGCGCAATACGGGTTTAAACCGATAGATAACCCCGCACTACTAATGCAAATAAATCCTGAGAATGTGTATGGTAAAAAATAATCGTGATATCTATTAAATGGGGGAAGAGCAAATTTCGTCTAATATTCTTGTTAGCTGTGCATTACACCCAAACATCATCTTCTGCTGTAAGTTCGCTACCTGAATCACCAGTATTAACAACACCTTTAGGTTCAACTATCATGATTTTACATTCTGAAGTTGCTATAGGTTTATGTTCAATGCCTTTAGGGATTACAAACATTTCACCTGATTCTAATGTAACGACTCCATCGCGAAATTCAATGTTAAGGCACCCTTCAATTACAATGAAAACTTCGTCAGTATCCGGGTGATCATGCCATACAAATTCACCTTCTACTTTGACCAATTTAAACTGATAGTCATTCATTTCTGCAATTACACGAGGAGACCAATGATCTGTAAACTTAGTAAACTTTTCTTTAAAATTGATTGCATTCTGTTTCATGAAAAATTCTCTATAGCTAGTACTGCTAGCGCCCGCATAAAATGCGGATAATGCTTGGCTAAAATTAGCGAAGAATGAGCGTCAGCCAAGCGTTTGACGTCATTTTTGATGCGCTTGTTAAGTTACCTATTTAGACGGTATAAGCCACATTCACTTAGCCCATTTTTCAATTTTTTCTGCGTGTTTAGGATTACGTAAATAGAAAACATTAGTGTCGTCCCAGCTTTCAAAATATACAGCCTCCAACTCAGGCAGCATCACTTTATAAAAATGACTACTATCTACATTATGTGGAGCGCACATTAGGTAAGCTTCTTTAGCTGCGTCCGAGGTGAATTTGCGAAACTGTGGTTTAGCTGAACTCCAACGACCTTTAAATGTAAAGTTTAGAACCTCAGTGTTGTCGATTAATTTTTTCGCAAATTTAACGAATTTTGCATCTCTACTTTGTTGCTCCTCATCAGCAACATCAGATAAGTATTTAATTGAGTCTTCTGCTCCCAACCAACGATCGAAAACCGAAACCGCCATGTAAGTATATGCATCTGTATCTTCTGCAGCATACAACTTATCAAGATCTGGATACTTTTCTCGCAAGTCTATTTGAGATTTTATATCCAATGCCAGAAATTTACGCATATCTTCCTTGGTAACTTAACGAGCCTGTAGATTAACTCGTTTTTAAATTTTTTTATTGATAAATAAACCATAGCTGAGTTCCTATTTTGGTTCAATTGATTACTGTATTTTTACGTAGAATATTGAAGTGTTTGATATTGTTTTAATTGGCGTTTTGGAAGGAATTATGGATGCTTTAGTCGCTTTATTTTAGGTTAAAAGGGCTTACCCTCATTAATGCATCGTGTTTTTCAGCTTTTCTATATTATGAACAAGGCAATACAGTTGCCGCAGCGTGAAGTAAGGTATTCACTTTCATTTGACCCCGTAAGGTCAATTTATTCATACCTTTGTTCACTGTAATGTTCCGCTTTTTATTTAAAGGAAAGTCGGTTCAAGGTAATTAGGATGGGTGCCATCCTAATTTTTTTGATGGCGTAGACCACGCACCAAAGTACGCAGTTTAATAAAACTGGGGGCAGCGTACGACTCGTCATAGCCTGTGGTATCACCAGTAAAGGCTCTTGCAGAAGCTCAAAAACAAAAGGAATAAACATTGCCTTAGGCAATGACTATTTAGCGTCACAAGGTTTAGTGTCATTGAGAGATATTTGGATCAATATTCATTACGGGATATGAACCGCCCATTGCGGACCCGCATGATGGGTGGTGTGGGGGCTGGAGGTTAGAGACCTCTGGCTACCCGATTATAACTTTTTTCTAACTCATCCCTAGTTAATTGAATAACTCCAACTAAGCTCTTTGTTAAGTCTGTATTCAAAATATCGTCAGGGCATAACCAATCAAAAAATAAAGCGACATTATCTGAATCAATGATGCTAATAAATTTGTCTTGAATCTCGATATCATCCAGAGGGCGTTGCATTTTTTTTGAATGAATATGACCAATATAATCATTTCGGAAACTTATAATACCTTTATTTTTTACTTTCTCTTTAAAAGTATTTCGTAAAGAGTCTAATTTAGGATTTTCCGTATGAAGTAACTTATTATATTTATCACAAAATTCTACATATTTAGAACAGTTCATGATAATTGAAGTAAAACATAACCTATAAAGTGCTCGTTCATGTAACTTAGAAAGATCACTTTTATACAGGTAATCTTTTAGAACAGTAACTGACATCGTAATATCAACAATCAAATTTGTTGATATTTTTAATGCTCTTTCTAACTCCATACACCAAACTCCGAGAAAGTTATAATGCCTTTGTAACAGGCTAATTTTTGTGAAGCAGTTTGTGTGATACTGACGCGCAGCGGCAACACAAAATGCGTAGCTAAAATTTGTCCTAGTTGACAAACTTGTTAAGCGGCGTTGTTCCAAGCGCCCGGACTCATACAGTCAAAAAAGACTACTTCAACATCGTTACCTATGTGATCTAGAATCATTTGATGGACGCGAGTGCAATAACCTTGGTCAGCACCAAAAACCGATATAGCTACACTAGTAACATCAGACTCAGCCAAACGACGTAATATATGAATATCGTGCTCACCAAAACCCCATCCATAGATTGTCAGGTTATTACCTACTTTGGGTAACACCTCACGATAAACAGTATTCAAATAGTGACTATTATGAATTGCCTTTACCTTTTGACTTGAAGTACCTTCACTAACGAACAAAGGTATGTATTCTCCAGACTCCCATTGGCGCAATATTGCACGCAATAAATCACCACCTCCTGCTTCTAACTTCTCCTCTTGCTCAACAACATTTCTAGCGAGTATTAGACTGCCATGCGGGTAAAATATTAATGTGTTACGTCTGTCCCATCGGCTTATTGATTCACGAAATCTCTGCCAATCTTCATCAAACTCACCATGAAGGAAACAGTCTTTGAAGCAATGACCATTGAAGTCACGGTTTGCATGCATAATCACCCAATACAGAGATAAGTCATAGTTAAGTGAAAGTACTGTTTTAAAAGAGCTTAAAAATAAGGCGATATCTGTAAATTGCTCTTCAACTTCGCAACACTCCGGATGAATACTACGTACAGCTTGGATCAAACAGTCACGAACATGCTCATATGCATTTTGGGTCTCGTTGTCAGTAATCTCTAATGCTAGGTTAACCCTGTTTGCTTGCCAAACAAGACGCAAAATCAACTCGAAATCATTAGTATCAAAGTGAGAAAAAAGGCGCTGAACATGATGAGTTAGCAAGCCATTATCGATTGCGTGTTGCTGTAACGAAGGATATGAAAAGCTTCTATCAATACCAATTGAAGCTCCATTTCCTAGTAATACCGAATCATTAAAGCTTTCAGATATATCAGCCCACTGTTCAATTACATATGGCATTGTTGACTTTCTCCTAGCCGTTTAACAACTTTGTATACGACATTTGTCGTTTTATAAACCGACAAATGTCAATATATTACATTGCACCTATTTTAGCCACGAGATGACTTCCATGTAAATAAATAGATAACACCTAGCCAGTTTTTATTAGTGTAGGAATACACCAAAATGGTGGAGATCAGTAATATTGGACAAAATAACAATTACTGTTTGTATGTAGAGCAGTTATTAACCACTGATTTAATATTAGTATTAACAAAGGTAAAGTAATTATATTTTTTAATTTATAAAAGAAGGTAATTAGGATGGGTGTCACTATAATTCTTTGATGCGTTTGTTAGTGTTCCGATAGCCATTTTTTAGATCTTTCTTGCATTAGAACACTTATTTCAACAACACCATCATTGTCATTTACATCCAAATCATCTCTTGCGTAATACAACCCATAAAGATGTTCGATCCCTACATTATCTCCAGCATACTTAGCCACGTTTTCATATAGATCAAAATTATTAATATCATTTAGCAACTGCCGAAATTGAATGAATGGGTCTACTTTCTCACTAGCAATTAACTTTAAGTGATATTTAATTATTAAATTAATTGAATCCTCAAATGAAGGTAGTTGAGCAATAAGTCTTTCAAAAATAGGTGAAACAATTCCCCAACACTTAGGTTCTGCATCAATAATATCCAGTAGCTCGTCAGAATAAACGCCATTGTTTAACTTATAATTTGCATAATTGATCAAATCATCAGTTTTACAAGCACCTGCTACATACTTTGCTATAAAGTAATTTTCATTCTCTTCATTCATCCTAAATTTGAAAACCCATTGTTAAGGACCACTGACGCCCGCATAACGGGCTAATAAAGCTTGGTTAAAATTAGTGAGGTACGAACTAAGCCAAGCTTTATTAGTCCATGCGTTGATGCGTTTGTTAGATTTACTTTGCACTGTAACCCAGAAAGCGATAGTAAAATTCAGGTTCACCATTTATACAATCAATGTTCAAATTATTGTTATAAAGATGTTCCTTTGCATTACGAGCTGCTTCTTCCGCCATGTTTACAAAGATTTCAGGGTTTATCCGAGTACTCATTTCACTGGTCAAATTATTGAAATCACCATCCCATTCAACATCAGGGAATTTTAATAGACAACTCTGTTCTCGGTCGTAGACAAATCTATGATTTGGTTGGTTTGGAAATTCTGCTTTGGCTAATATAGAAGCAGTATGCAAGAATGAGTTTCTCAATGCATATAGAGTCTTGGTTGCTTTATCGTCTTCTTCAAAACCACAAAAAGAATATAGCGATTTTTTTATATTGCTAGCTTTAGCGTTTGAATATCGAGGGATATCTTTTCTAGAGTAACAAAACCCTAATTGATCTAATATTGTAAATGCGGCAGAGACTGGTAAAAAACTTTTAGATCGATGTTGAAACTTTGCATGCCTTATTTCATCTATCAATGTAGTTAATGAGGAATGTAAAAAAGCTCCTTTTATTTCATTATACAAGCCACTATTTAAATGGACATGAGCAAGCTCTTCAATAGTTAGTTGGTTTAGCTCTTTGTTTTTTATAGAGTGTATATAATCAATTGCTTGCATGATTTCCCTGTAAATCTAACGCCCGCAACAGCGGAAAATTGGGAGCGCTAGCGAGTAATTTTTCCGGCTGCTTGCGCTTGTTAAATTTTCTATAAATCTGGCAACACCGTTGGGTCGAAGCCCCACATGTGGTCAGGGTTACGTGTGCACCTGACTACGGTTGTCTTATTGTTTTTTGGACCAATTGATCGAAGCTTTAATTTCCCTGTACATTTCGGGCAACTACCTTCAACTTTGGTGATGTATATCTCTCCTTTCGACCCAGTCTCAAGATTGAAAAATGGAGGGAAATCTAGGTGCTTGGATTGAACTAAAGCCATACCAATCGGAAACAATATTGCGCCGATTGCCATAGTTATAATAAAGATGAATTGGTATTCGGTTCCAATAAATCCAAGAATACTCGCAATGCTGCCAAAAAAACTAAGTAAGCCAGAGACTAAAAGCCAAGACGCTTTTAGTTGAGTTCCAGCGACCGATAACGGCCTAACTTTAGTTCGATCGATGTATGCTTTATTAGAAGCATCTTCATTTGAATTTATATTTATTGTATTTCCAGTAACTTGGTTTTGCTGACCAAAATTTACCGAGTTATCACCAGATTCAATATTTATATTGTTTTGGATTTTAAGGTCGTTTCCGCACTCAGAGCAAAACTTTGCTTGCACGTTGGCTTCCTTTCCACATTCAGTACAGTTCATCTATGCTATTACTCCTCAAATTTAACAGCTTTATCAGAGGACACTTTCCTCTTTTTGTGAGCAAAGTATGTCCTCTTAATTATTTTTAATATTAATAACAAATCCTGTAACACATTGCGAGTATTAAACTTTAAGTCGGGCTGTTCTTTTAATAATATGCAGAAAAGAGGAAAACGTCCTCGTTTTTAGACTTATGAGGAAAAACGCCAGCGCGGTACATAAATACAGCAATTAAATATTTAAAATGAAAACCAAATCCGATTTTAAATCATTTAATAGTTACTAAAAAACGGCTGCAATAACGTAAGTAACCGTTTTAAGTACACTTGTTTGTGTAAGCATATTATAAAAGGTGGTTTACGGATGGTGGAAGTTGTAAAAACGAGCTTATGAGCTATTTACTAAACGCGTCTTCCTTCTTTTAAAACAGGGCAGACACGATGTTTATACCAATCGACTTAAATATTTAGCCTTTCTAGCGTGCTAAATAAAGCGTTAACGACATTATAAATTTCTCATGTAGAATAACTACATGTCGAAATTTATGCCTTGTTATCACTCTATTTATCCGTCGCTATAAATGTCTAATAACTTAACACGATTGGTATTATTTGGCTTTTTTAGCCTCTAGAGTTTCTATTTCACTCCAGATTTTTTCGGCTTCTGCACTTAACATGGCAAAGCTTTTAATGTCGCCTTTTCTTTGTGCCTGCATGCCTTGCTCTAGTTTTACGTCGTATTCTTTACGCAGTTTTTTTACAGGATCAGGCTTTAAAAATGAAAACATTAGTATTCTCTTAATTTATTAAATTATATGTATTTAGTGTACGCATTAATTGGCTTAATAGTTCTTTGTTTGGTGAAAATGTTTACTTTGCGCTTTAAAAGCGCAAAGTAAACACGGTGTAATTTTGCATACTGTGTGCTAGTTTTAGTGCTTACGTTTCTGGCTCTAGGCGTTTAATACCTTGGCCATCAATACCTAAATAAATAAAACCATCACTGCCTTGGGCTAAGCTGCGTACTCTGCCAACTCCATCGAGTATTTTATATTGCTTAACAACCTTGCCCTTTGAGAGTTCTAGTGCGCTAATGAATGCAAATTTCATTGATGCTAGTAATAGCTTACCTTTAAGCTTTGGGTATTTATCACTCGTTACATACAACATATCGGAGGGGGCAATTGAAGGGGTCCAATGTAATACGGGCGATTGCATGCCGTCTTTTTCTTTAAGGTCTGTAAACTTGGTACCGCTGTAGTTAACGCCATAACTTACTAAAGGCCATCCGTAGTTAGCGCCTTTTTTTATTATATTAAGCTCATCGCCGCCGCGTGGCCCGTGTTCGTGAGACCATAAAATATTATTTTGATTATCAAACCACATGCCTTGTGGATTACGGTGTCCATAAGACCATACCGCATGTTTTGCATTTTTTTGTTTAACAAACGGATTATCACTTGGGATATTACCATTTTCGTGTAAGCGATAAATTTTACCGCCGTCCCGCGTGAGATCTTGCGGGTTTATGTCGCGCGAGCCGCGATCGCCAATTGAAAAATAAACATAACCTTCATCATCAAACACAATACGACTGCCATAGTGCTGGCCTTTGGTACTATTATGCTCGCCTTTGTACAGCAATTGCTGATCAGACAACTGCGTATGATCGTCACTTAGCTTAGCGCGCATTAAGGCGGTGTTACTGCCGCTTCCTTTGCCCTCACTACTTGAGTAACTAAAGTACAGCCATTGGTTTTGCTTACTATCGGTGTGTAGTGATAAATCAAGCAATCCACCTTGGCCATTAGCGTCAATGTCGGGCAGCCCAGAGACTTTAGTTAACGTAGTGGTATTTTTAGGTAATAAAAATAACGTCCCACTGCGCTCAGATATTAATAAATCACCATTAGCTAAAGGCTCAATAGCCCAAGGTATAACCACACCTTCTACCGCTGTTATTGCGTTAACGCTAAGCGCTAAAGTATCGAGTTCTTTATAGTTTTTTACGTAATCGCTTTTTGCATGCGCGGGTGCGTTAGTAGCAAATATAGCAATGGCTAGGCCTGCACTTATTAGTTTAGGGAGTGTGTTATGTGACATTAAATTTATCATTATGGCTTCCAAAATTAATCCAATCTTACATAACCTTATCATGGCATAAATAAATTTGTTAAGTGTTGAGTTGAATGAAAAATACACACTTCTATTTATAAAATTACCTCTTCACAGGAAATTGTTTTAGCAATTAGCGCTAATAAAAAAATTGAATAATTACTCTATGGGGTTGAAAACTTAAAATTTGAGCGTACACTTGTGCGCTGAAGTTTGGGCGTACACGTGTAAGTTCAAAGTAATTAAGATTTGATAGAGATTTAACCATGATGACTCAAGTATTAAACCAATTTTCAAAATGGTTTTTACACCATCAAAGTTTTGCAGGCTACATAGAGCCCGTAATGCAGGTGTTTAAACCTGCTTGGCGTGCAGGGCAGTTTAGAGCGCAAGTAGTTAGTACAGCTGTACTTGATGGCGGTTTTTTAAGTGTGCAACTTAAGCCAAGCAAACAATGGCAGGCGCATACGTCAGGGCAGCATATAAGTTTAACGCTTGAAATTAATGGGCGATTATTAACACGCGTTTTTACCGTGGCCTCAAGCGCTCAGCAATTTAAAAATACAGGTTTGGTGCGCTTACTAATCAAAACAAATGCACAAGGGCACTTTACAGGCTTACTCAGCAGTGCATTAAAAGCGGGGTTGTGGTGCAATATTTCTGCGCCAAGCGGCGACTTTGTGTTTAAAAACACACACACGCCAGCCACTTTTATTGCAGGCGGCTCGGGTATAACACCTATGCTGGCTATGCTTGATGATTACTTAAGCCAAACTACGCAAAAAGTGTCGTTAGTGTATTACGCAAAAGCCACTGAGCATCAATGTGTTGATGAGCTAAGTGAGTTGGCAGCGCAATTTGAGCATTTTTCGTTTTTATTATTAACGCGTGAGCAATCAAGCGATATAACCAGCAATATTAAGCCGTGGGAAAACCCAGACATTTACTGCTGTGGCCCTGCAGCATTTATGCAAATGGTGAGCGATTTTGCTAAAACGCATAAGCTAAATTATTACCAAGAAGCATTTGGTTTAGCGCTGCCTACCTTAAACGACGACAGCCAATTTAATGTAAAAATTAACGCCAGTGCCCATGTTGTATCGGGCAACGATGTTTTACTGACTCAGTTTGAAGAAAAAAAGCTCCCCGTTAAACGCGGTTGCGGTATTGGTATTTGCCATCAATGCCAATGTATTAAAAAGTCAGGCGTGGTACGTAATTTAAAAACAGGTGAATTGAGTGACAACGGCGAGCAATTAATACAACTTTGCGTAAGCCAACCTGTTAGTGATTTGGAGTTACAATTATGAAAAACATTAACTATGACATGCTCGCAAGCGAGCTAGATGCCATTAAAATGGACACCCTTGGCAAAGTTGGCCAACAAGATGCTGACTATATTCGCTCTGTTGTGCGCAAACAGCGAGTGTGTGAATGGAGCGGGCGAATTTTGCTTATGCTTGGTTTTATTCAGCCACTATTGTGGGTTGCAGGCGTGCTGCTATTAGCGCTTGCTAAAATTTTAGACAATATGGAAATTGGCCACAATGTAATGCATGGTCAATACGATTGGATGAACGACAAGCAACTTAACTCACAACATTATGAGTGGGACATAGCGTGCGATGGACAAAGTTGGCACCGCGTTCATAACTTTGAACACCATACGTATACTAATATTATTGGTAAAGACAGAGACTTTGGTTATGGCTTGTTGCGTTTAAGCGATGATTTTAAATGGCGCTTTAAAAATGTATGGCAGTTTTTTACGTATTTTAATTTAAGTGTGTTATTTCAGTGGGGCGTGTCGTATCACGAGTTAGCTGCAGAGCGTGTTTTTATCGGTAAAAAGAAAGAAAACCGTGAAGGGCTTGTATCGCACTCTACATTAAAGCAACGCTTTTTTAGTAAAGGCGCTCGCCAGTTAATTAAAGATTATGCGATATTTCCGTTACTTGCAGGCCCTTTATTTTTATGGGTATTGGCGGGTAATTTAGTAGCAAACTTAATCCGTAATTTATGGACATCAACCATAATATTTTGTGGTCACTTTACTGAAGAAACGCAAACTTTTAAACAAGAAGACTGCGTAAACGAAACGCAAGGACAGTGGTATTATCGCCAAGTACTGGGCTCGTCAAATATTAAAGGGTCGCATTGGTTTCATGTTTTAACGGGGCATTTGAGCTGCCAAATAGAGCATCACTTATTTCCTGATATGCCGTCTTCGCGCTATCAAGAAGTTGCACCTCAAGTACAAGCCGTTTTGAAAAAACACGGTATTGATTACCATACAGGTGGCTTTTTTAAACAGTATACCTCGGTGTTAAAACGTATTATTAGATATTCGTTCAAGTAAATTATTTACCTTTAAGAATCGGCTAGTGCAACTGTATTAGCCGATTTTTTTGTTTATAGCACCCAAAGCGGTTGATTAGTAAACAGCACTTGCAAAAAATTCTCATAGTTAATTAAAAAAGCCTTACTTTAGCTATGGTTAAATAGCGTGTGATTGTCATACAATGGAGGGAAATAGACCACACAAGAGAGATTAAAATGGCCGCATTTGGTACCGTGTTTATGCCGCAGATGATTCAAGCTCGTTTTTCTGATAATAAATGGAGCGAAAGCTCAATTGTCCCTTCCGATAAACTTGAACTTCATGCTGGTGCGCACGTTCTTCATTATTCAAGTACATGTTTTGAAGGCTTAAAAGCCTTTCGCCATGAAGATGGTTCTGTTTATCTTTTTAGAATGGATGCAAATATTGCACGCATGCAACAAAGCTCAGCGCTATTAAGCTTACCGAGTTTTGACAGCGATATGCTAAAAACGATGATTATCGATATTATGCGCGAATACGCAGATGAAACGCCATTACCGCCGGGCTCTATGTATATTCGTCCAACGCACATTGGAACTGAGGCTGCAATTGGTAAAGCGGCAGCGCCATCAATGAGCTCGCTTTTGTACACGTTACTATCGCCAGTAGGAGATTACTTTGCCGGTGGTGCAACTGCACTGCGTGTACTACTCGAAGAAGATGGCATGCGCTGCGCTCCGCACATGGGTATGGTAAAAAGTGGTGGTAACTACGCCAGTGCTCTAGCACCTATTAGTGCTGCACGAACTAAGTATCAGGCAGACCAAATTTTATTTTGCCCAGGTGGCGATGTACAAGAAACCGGTGCTGCTAACTTTATACTTATTGATGGCAACGAAATTATTACTAAAGCGCTTGATAGCACGTTTTTACATGGTGTAACGCGTAATAGTATTTTAACCATAGCCAAAGATTTAGGTATGACGGTAAGCGAGCGTAACTTTAGCGTTACTGAGCTATTAGAGCGTGCTGCTAAACCTGGTACTGAAGCGGCGCTTTCGGGCACTGCAGCTGTACTAACTGCTGTGGGTACATTTATTCATAACGATAAAGAATACAAAGTAGGTACTGGCGAGCCAGGCCCAACTACTGCGCGCCTTCGCCAAGCATTGAACGATATTCAATGGGGTAAAAGTGAAGACAAACACGGCTGGTTAACTAAAATTTAATTATAGATTTATCAGCAACTCGCATTAAAAAGCCACCTAATCGGTGGCTTTTGTGTGTTTGGTTACTTTAAGCTGCGCTTATTAAAACTTCATTTCTATTTTACAGTACACGTAGCGTCCGTTAAATCCATACGGCGAGAAGCTAGAGTAAGCAAATAAACGTGAGAAGGTGGTTACATCGTCAACATTTTCACGGGTTGCATCTGGATAAACATCAAAAATGTTATTAGCCCCTAAGCTCAGCGATAAGTTTTCACTAAGGGAGTAGGCGACATCTAAGTCGGTTATCCATTTGGGCTTAAGCACTTCGTTACGTTCTGGGATATCTGAAGGGTCTTGAGTTTCGCCGTAACGTGTTGTTCTAAGCGTGGTACGTATGTCGTCGTTAGTCCATGTTGCGCTTAAGTTGTACTTATTACGCGGTGTGCTTACTTCAAAACGACGCAGCTCAGTGCCTGAGAACAAGTTGTCTTGATCAAACCCAGCACCTTGCAGCTCTGCTGGTGGGTCGATAATATTTGTTACTTCATTTTTACCGTAGTTGTAACCTAGGTTAAAGGCTAAATCGCCATAACCATCAGTTGCTACATTATAAGAGGCAACCACATCAACACCACGGGTTTTGCTGTCAATTGCATTTAAGAAGAAACGACCTTGGTTAGCGCCTGTGCCTTGAAGTAAATCGGCAATAGCATCGCCCGATAAGTTGTTTGATAACACAATGCGGTCATCAATTAATATTTGGTAGTAATCAACCGATAAGCTGAAATTAAAGTCGGTAGACCATGTAAAACCAACGCCGTAGTTTGTTGCTTCTTCAGCATCAAGACCCGGTGAGCCCAGTGCTTTTGCTACATCACTGCTTGGTGCGAACGTACCTGTTTCGGTTGGTTCGCCATCAACAAATACAGTGGCCACTGAGGTAAAGTATTGTTGCTGCAAAGAAGGTGCTCTAAAACCAGTTGATACAGAGGCGCGCAGCGCTAAGTCTTCAGTTAATGAATAACGAGTCGCAACTTTACCGTTAAGTGTATCGCCAAAGTCTGAGTAATCTTCATAACGGGCGGCAACCGCTAAATTCCAATCGTCGGTTAGGTAGGTTTCAAGGTCTATATACAAGCTCACGTTATGGCGGCTATTATCGCCCTCTGATTCGGGTGTAAACCCTGGGAATACTTGTGCGCCCGCTGCGCCCGCTGCGCCAAATGGGCCATCAACTGGGTCGGTTACTGCGCCTCCTGGGCCAAATGTGCCTTGTGCATATGAAGCTTCTTCGCCTGCATCTATTTGGTATCCTTCGCGGCGATACTCAGCACCTACAGCTACACTTACCGAGCTTTCTAAAAAGCTGACGTCTACTTCGCGACTAAAATCAACGTTTAAGGTAAGTTGATCGTAGGTAAGTGTTCCTGCATCAAAGCTTGTTTGGCTAGTCGGGCCGTATGAGGTATTTAAACTATTTATTACACCAAACTCAAATGCATCTTGACCATATACGGCAGATACATCGTAATTCCATTCACTTACAAAACCTTTAGCGCCAAGTGCCAGTGAAAAGTCATCTATGTCTGAGGTGATAACAGGTAAAAAGCCATCAGGATAAACTTCTTCTATATTACGGCTATCGCTTGCACGGCGATAAAAACCACCGCCTTCGCCTTCGCGTTTGCTGTAAGAGCCAAACGAATATAAATCGACCTCATTTGTTAACTGGTAACCTGCGTTATAAAACACTGAAAAGTCTTCTACATCGCCATTACCAAAGTTATGGTTATATCGATTTACGGTAAGTTCACGTGGGTCGAGAGAGCCATCATCTAATCGTGCGTAGTTTTCACGATTATCGTAGTCAGAGCGGTTAGTTGAATGGCGGTCGCGGTATTCTGTTGAAATGTTTAAAAAGCCATTATCGCCAAGTTCAAAACCCATATTACCTTGCAGCGTTAGTGTTTGGCCGTCTGTTAAAGAGCGATCGCCCCCTTCAGTAAAGGCTAAATTACCATCACTGCCTTCAGATACAGACTCAAGCTGTGGTACACCGTCCATTTCGGTTACGTTAGCACCATATATAGCCGCAACTGAACCACCGCTGCTGGCACTTTTAAGCACAATATTAATAACACCGGCTATAGCATCAGAGCCATATTGGGCTGCTGCACCATCACGTAATACTTCAATGCGGTCGATAGCATTTGCTGGAATAGCATTTAAATCAACTGATGATGAACCACGACCCGTTGAGCCATTTAAGTTAAGTAATGCATTACTGTGGCGGCGTTTACCATTAACAAGCACTAAAGTGTGATCAGGTGCTAAACCACGAAGTTGAGCAGGGCGTACATGGTCGCTACCATCAGTAAGTGATGCTTGCGGGAAGTTAAAGCTAGGTAATAAATTGCTAAGTAGGGCATTCGTTTCAGTAAAGCCTGAATTTTTAAGTGCATCTGCACCAATTATATCGATGGGTACTGCACTGTCTTCTACTGTACGGCCTAATCGGCGAGAGCCAATTACGCTTATTTGTTCGATGTTTTCTTCTGCTTTGGTTTCTTGCTCTGCAGCATTTACTGAGAGCGAACCAACTAGTGCAGCTGATGCACTCATGGCGAGTAATATTTTTGGTACCGACTGCTGTAATTTTAATAACGGTTTTCTATTCATGCTGTATTTCCCCATACCCATTGAATTATTTTAGTTTTTTACAAAAAGATAAAGATTAAACCTCTTTGTTACCTTGAACATATACTTAATTAACAAAGTCAGTCAATTGAATAACATTCAATTAATTTAAGGTTTTTTATAATTACATTTGGTTGTTTTTTATAATGACCATTGTTTTAGTTATATAGCGAAGGTGATTGCTAAGTAATTGATGGATAATGAATTATATTTAAAAATTAAATTTAACGTTTAATTAACTGGTAAGATGAGGTTGGTAGATTTAACTAATTATTTGTAGGAAGCCATTTTTATTGGGCTGGCAATAAACAACTGTTGAGCTATAAATATTTTTAAAAATATAAAATAAAAATACACCCATTAAATGTTAACTAAATTAACATTTAATGGGTGTATTATAAATTATGTACTACTTATTAGAACCTATACTTTAAAGCATGAAGTAATTTTGTTTTTATAAGTAATTGGTATAAAAAAGAGTGCTAGAAATAGTGTTAAAATTTAATTTTTCCAATAAGTATGTCTTTAAACATTACCCAATCTCCCCACAAACTGTAAAAAGGGTGTTTAAAAGTAGCAGGGCGGTTTTTTTCAAAAAAGAAATGCCCGACCCACGCAAACCCATATCCAATAACAGGTAATAGCCACAATAAACTGTAGTGTTGTTTTAATAATGCTATTGCGATTACAACAAGAACGAGGGTGCTTCCTATAAAATGTAAGCGGCGGCAAATCACGTTGCGATGCTCTTTTAAATAATAAGGGTAGAAGGCTTTAAAGCTTTTAAACGTGGGGTTTGTACTTTGCATAGTGTGCTCTTTTATTGTTTTTTATTTTAATGAGGGTAATGCTATTAAAGCGTAAGTTTACATTTGTTTACAGCGATAAATGGCGCTTAACGCATCTATATAGACAAAAGGGCTAAAAGTTAATAGCTTAGGCGCACTATTAATAAATAAGAATGGAACTCGGGATGTTTAAACATACTCTAGCGTGTGCTGTAATTGTAGCGCTTAGCGGCTGTTCAGAGCCAACTAATACGGTAACTCAAGAAGAAGTAAAAGCACCTATGAAGCAAGTTAACGCAGTTATATACCCAGAAACAAAAAAAGGCGATGTAGTAGATACCTACTTTGAAGAAACCGTTAGTGACCCATATCGTTGGCTTGAAGATGATATGAGCAGCGAAACTGCCGATTGGGTTAAAACGCAAAACAATTTAACGTTTTCTTATTTAGAACAAATACCTTATCGCGATAAGTTAAAGCAGCGCCTTGAAAAACTAATGAACTACGAAAAAATAGGCCCTCCTTTTACTGAAGGCGATTACACCTATTTTTATAAAAACGATGGCCTGCAAAATCAATATGTTTTGTACCGTAGTAAAGATGGCGGCGACGTAGAAGTATTTTTAGACCCAAACAAGTTTAGTGAAGATGGTACGACGTCTATGTCGGGTTTATCGTTTTCAAAAGATGGTTCATTGCTCGCGTATCAAATATCTGAAGGTGGCAGCGACTGGCGTAAAATTATAGTTATTGATGCACATACTAAAGAGCAAGTTGAAGAAGCGCTTGTTGACGTTAAATTTAGTGGCATTGATTGGTTAGGTAACGAGGGCTTTTATTATTCAAGTTACGAAAAACCTAAAGGCAGTGAGCTGTCGGCTAAAACAGATCAGCATAAAGCGTATTACCATAAGCTAGGTACTGCACAATCTGCAGATAGTGTTGTATTTGGTGAAACTGATGAACAAAAGCATCGCTATGTAGGCGCTGATGTAACTCATGACGGCCGCTACTTACTTATTTCAGCTAGTACGTCTACTTCAGGCAATAAGCTGTTTATAAAGGACTTAACAAATAAAAACAGTGAGTTTGTAACGGTTGTAGGAAATACTGATTCAGATACATCAGTTATTGATAACGAAGGCAGCAAGCTGTTTTTAGTTACTAACCTTAATGCACCAAACAAAAAAGTAGTGACGGTTGATGCAAGTAACCCAAGCCCTGAAAATTGGGTTGATTTAATTCCTGAAACCAAAAACGTACTAAATCTTACAAAAGGCGGCGATACCTTTTTTGCCAACTACATGGTTGACGCGATTTCGCAGGTAAAACAGTACAACAAAAAAGGCGAGCTAATTCGCGAAATTACATTGCCAGGCGTGGGTACAGCACGTGGTTTTGGCGGTAAAAAAGATCAAACAACGCTTTATTATTCGTTCACTAACTACAAAACACCAGGTACTACTTATACGTTTGATGTAGCTACGGGTGAATCGGGTGTTTATCGTAAGTCGGCTATTGATTTTAATAGTGATGATTACACGTCTGAGCAAGTGTTTTACACATCAAAAGACGGCACTAAAATACCGATGGTAATTACCTATAAAACAGGCATTAAGCTTGATGGATCAAACCCTACAATTTTATACGGTTACGGTGGTTTTAATATTAGTTTAACGCCAAGCTTCAGCCCCGTTAATGCAGTATGGCTTGAGCAAGGTGGCGTATACGCCGTCGCTAATATTCGCGGTGGTGGTGAGTACGGTAAAGACTGGCACAATGCAGGCACTAAATTGCAAAAGCAAAATGTGTTTGACGATTTTATTGCCGCAGCTGAGTATTTAAAAGATAAAAAGTACACGTCTAAAAAGCGCTTAGCACTTCGCGGTGGCTCTAACGGTGGTTTGTTAGTTGGCGCAGTGATGACGCAGCGCCCAGACCTATTCCAAGTTGCTCTACCTGCTGTAGGTGTACTTGATATGCTGCGCTACCATACATTTACTGCCGGCGCTGGCTGGGCATACGACTACGGCACCAGTGAGCAAAGCAAAGAAATGTTTGAATACATTAAAGGTTATTCACCACTTCATAATGTAAAAGCAGGTGTTGAGTATCCAGCGACTATGATCACAACTGGCGATCATGATGACCGCGTTGTCCCTTCGCATTCGTTTAAGTTTGCCGCTGAGCTTCAAGCAAAGCAAACGGGTAATAACCCAACGCTTATTCGCATAGAAACCAATGCTGGGCATGGTGCAGGTACACCAACGAGTAAAACAATTGAGCAGTACGCTGATATATTTGGTTTTACGTTATACAACATGGGCGTAGAGTCGTTATAAAAGCGCTTTAACAAAATAGCTAACTTTAATAGCTGAGCAAAAAGGCCGAGTAAATTAAATTTACTCGGCCTTTTCAATGTTAGCAGTTAGCAGTTAGCAGTTAGCTACTGCATAGGTGAAAATAATCGTTGGTATGTTTTATAGGCGTACTCGTCGGTCATTCCACTCAAATAATCGCAAATTATACGCATCCCTTGGTTTTGCTTTTGCGCTTCTATGTATTGTGCTTGTGTTGTTTCGGGCAATAAACGCAGCGGATCGCTAGCAAAAGCGGTAAATAACTCTATTAGCAAATTTTGACCTTTAAATTCTATTTGCTGCATTTCGGGGTCACGTATTAAACGTTGAAACACAAAATGCTTAAGTATTTGCAATACACTGTCGTATTGGGCATCTAATTTAGCGGTGTACTTTAAAATAGGGCATTCAAAGTTATCGTTTTGAATATCCAAATGTATATGAATTATAAAGGTATTAACCAGCTCACCTATGGCATCTTTTCGCTCATAATCATTTTTTGAAAACAAGCGCTGGGTCAGCGATTCAAGCATGTCGTTTAGCCAGTCAAAGTTTAGTGCTTTTAAATGGGGCAGAGCATGGGTTTGCCAATCGTCTAATGTGAGTACGTGGGTTGCAATGGCATCTTCTAAGTCATGTACCGCGTATGCTATATCGTCGGCATGTTCCATTATGGCGCTGTCGAGCGATTTATACGTTGTTTTAGCGCGGTACTTATCAATAGCGGCATGGTTACCTAGCAATGTTTTATCGTTTTGACTCAGTGGTTCTACTATCCAATTGAATATGGCTGCATCGTCGTTGTATAACCCTTTGGCAGGTCGCCAATCATCTGCTTTTATAAATGCACGACCGGTTGTGGCATCGGGAATGGTATGCCAAAGCGTATTAATAAACGCGGGGTATTTTATAAAACCTAATAAAGTACGACGAGTTAGGTTCATACCGTGGCCATTACTGTAGGGCTCAAGTTTTGCAACTATGCGCAGTGTTTGTGCGTTACCTTCAAAACCACCGTGATCGCGCATCATGTAATTTAGCGCTATTTCGCCACCATGGCCAAAGGGTGGATGGCCAATATCGTGCGCCAAACACAATGTTTCGAGCAGTCCAGTTGATGGAAAGTGCGTAAAGTCGCTATGTTGCGCTTTTAAATGGCGCAATATGCCGGTACCAATTTGCGATACTTCTAAAGAGTGGGTAAGGCGAGTGCGGTAAAAGTCGTTTAGGCCAATGCCCATAATTTGGGTTTTAGCTTGCAAACGCCTAAATGCAGCGGCATGAATAATGCGCGAACGATCGACCTGCCACGGCGAGCGGTTATCGTTAGGGCGATGTTTATATTGCTCTATTATTCGGCTTTGCCATTGTTTATCCATACTGCTTACTCATACATAGTTAATATTATTAAACTTTGCTCAGTATACCCATGGACTTATAAATTGCGAATGAACAAATGCACTACATAGGCTCTGTTTTATCTAAAACCCAAATCCACTGCTGAAAATTCAACCGTAAAAGGTCATCAAACCCCAGTTATTCGCGTTTATAAAGTGGCTTAGGTATAATGCGCCTTCGTATGCTTGTGTATTAACCATGCATAGTTGTTGTTTCAAAGAGAGAATACATGTTAAAAACGATTTTTAAGCTTTTTCTAACCGTGTTTTTTGTATGGGCGCTTGCATATCCGTTTATACAAAATGATGATGTTGAGCTAGATGAACAAACGTCAGAACAACCAAAAAAAGTGAAGAAAAAAGAAAAACCATTACATAATGTAAAACTGCCAAAGTTTTCAGAATTTAGTGATGTTAAAGAAAAAAAACATGCATTTTTTAGCTTTATTCGTCCGCACGTTGAAGCCGAAAACAAAAAAATATTACAGCAACGCGCTAAGCTTGAAATAGCACGCATGATGCTACAAAACGAATTACCTTTAGAAAAAAAGCAAAGCAAAGATATTGCAGCAATATTAAAGTCGTACGGTTTACCAACCACCATTGATACGCTAATACTTACGCAAGCACTACGCCGTGTTGATATAATTCCTAAAGAATTAGCGCTTATGCAAGCTGCGAATGAATCTGCGTGGGGCACATCGCGTTTTGCACGTATTGGCCTTAACTTTTTTGGTCAGTGGTGTTACACAAAAGGTTGTGGCATGGTACCAAAACGCCGTAATACTGGAGCTGCACACGAAGTTGCTGCGTTTAAATCGGTAAGAGCTGCTATAAACTCCTACTTTAAAAACATAAATACGCATCCTGCTTATAAAGATTTGCGCGCAATACGTGAAAACTTACGTCTTGAGCAAAAACCAATTTTAGCGACTGAACTTACACACGGTTTAATGTCTTACTCTGAGCGCGGTGAAGCGTATATAGAAGAGCTAAACACGATGATTAGCCAAAATAGAGCCTACTTTGATGAATAAATACATTTTTAATTGCACCAACGCCATTGCGTTAGTGCTGCTGGGCATGAGTGCATTTAATGTTAATGCAAGAGAATTTGTTATGTCGTATGACGGTTTTTATGACCGATTAAAAGTTGTTAACAAAGGCGACTTCCAATATGCGCGAGTTAATTTTTATATAAGTGATATAGCAACTAATGAAGCGTGTGCCATTAAAAGCGGCACTATTTTAACTGAAAGAAACGAGTACCCACTTAACTTCACCGATAAAGCACAGCTATTATTACCGTTCGATAAGCAACTTGATACAGATAAAGCCGTCATTGTGGTGCAGCCACAAAATCCAGATCATGATTGCCAATTAAAACTTCAAATAGAAGCAAACGAACTTGAAGATTTAACATTTTCAAAGCAGTCGTTATATACCATTAACGAAGAACTTGATGAGCTGTTAACTGATTTATCGGGCTTTTTTGTAAGTAAATTAATGTGGTTTTTATTACCAGAGCAAAAGGGCGTAGCAGTTACATTTAAAAGCCCAATGCAATTTGATGATAAGAGCATAACGTGTGAAAAGTCAGTGTGTTATTTTGCAGTTGAAGATAGCTGGGAAGATGATAGCGCAGTGCTTGGCGATATATCGAACGTTATTAAAGTAACGCCTTGGATTGTTAAGTAGCTCACATACAAAAAGCGGCATTTAGCCGCTTTTTTTGTACCAAAATCAGTACTCTTTTTTAGTCTTTGGTTTTTATTTAATAAGTGGTGCTGATGAATCGCGCTGCATTAAAGTAGGTTCAAAAAAGCGATTTATAACGAGGTTTTTATTTTGATATACGTCTTTAAGCACTAATTTAGCTGCCATTTCGCCCATTTTCCCGACCGGATTATCTATGGTCGTGAGTGTAGGGTATAGGTAGTTTGCAAAAATAACGTTATCAAATCCAACAATCGATAAATCAATTGGTAAGTTATAACCGTGCTCTCGTGCATACTTCATGGCACCGGAAGCCATTTCGTCATTGGCGCATACCAGTGCAGTAAAGCTAAGTTTTTCATCAATAAAATGTTTTAAGCCTTTACTACCGCCAGTTTCGTTAAAGTCGCCAATATAATAAAGCGTAGGATCAAATTTAACACCAGCCTCTGTGAGTGCTTGTTTGTGACCTTCAAGTCTATTAAATGCATCGGCTTTAAACTGCGGGCCTGCAATATACGCTATTTGTGTATGGCCTTGATTTAATATCGATTTAGTGGCTAGGTAACCACCTAATTGATTATCTAGGCTGATACAGTTGTCTTTTAGTTGCTCTACGTAACGGCTCATTAAATAAACGGGTGTAGAGCCTTGGCTTAATTTTATTAGGTAGTCGTCTGAGACGGCTTCAACGTGCAAAATAATGGCATCGCAGCGTCTGCTAATTAAAAACTCAATGCCTTCTTGTTCTTTGTCTTCTTCACTGTGTCCGGTGGTAATAATAACGTGTTTACCCGCAGCACGAAGCTCTGATTCAATACCTGCCATCATTTGGGCAAAGAAAGGACCATGTAACTCAGACACTAAAATACCGACACTGTTAGTACAGTTAGAGGCTAAAGATTGCGCTATTGAATTAGGCTTGTAGCCAAGCTGCGCCATAGCATCAAGCACTTTTTGTTTAGTTTTATCGCTTACACGGGTATTTTTGTTCATCACGCGAGAAACGGTGGCTAACGATACGCCCGCAAGCTCTGAGACTTGATAAATTGTTGCCATGTTATTTGTTCACTCGCTTATCCTTAACTACTTCGGCTAAATAATACCTTAGAGTATATATCTTAACTAGCTGTTAGTTTAGATTGAATATTTTCAACAACCTGATTAGTCAGTGTATATTTTTTCATTATGTAGGCAACAAATAATGAGCCAAAAGCAGGTAGTACAGTGAATGACAGTAAAATACCGTGTTGGGTATCAAGAGTTTGTACTGCATCGGCCTGATAACTGTAAAAAGATAACAACCAGCCTGCAATTGCGCCGCCTACCGCCACGCCCATTTTAATAAAAAATATGACGCCTGAATAAACTAAACCCGTAATGCGTACACCTGTTTTTTCATGCCCGTAATCTATGGTGTCGGCCATTTTGGCCCACAACAAAGGGGTTGCCATATCTAAAAAGAACTTCCATAAAATAAAGGCAGTAAATGCGAGTACTAATTGATCTTTACTAATAAAGTAGCTAAAACCACAAATAGCGGCAGCAATAACTTGTAAGCTTATATAGGCTTTTATTTTACAAAAGCGCTTTGCAAGTGGTTGAGCTAAAGCACACCCTAGCATGCTTGCTGCAACGCCTAGTGTCATAAATAAGGTGATTAGATCGTCTCGACCTAAATAGTATTTTACGTAGTAAACAGCAAGCGTAAGCCTTAATACTTGACCGGTAAGTAAAAAAAACGCAGCTAAGCAAAGTGTTCGCCATTGATCGTTTTTAATTAATGCTTTAATACTTTGGGCAAAAGGAATGTTTTGCTCTTTTGGCTGTTGTATACGCTCTTTTGTGCCTAAAAAACAAAGTAAAAAAAGTACAAAGCCTAAAATGCTCATTGCAGTCATGGTGTATTGATAGCCCTTAGCAGCATCGCCTTGGCCAAAGTACTCAACCATTGGCATAGTACAACCCGCTACTATTACGCCGCCTAACATACCAAATACAAACCGGTAAGACTGAATAGTCACGCGCTCTTTTACATCTGCAGTAAGTACACCGCCCAATGCACAATAAGGAATATTGATAGCGGTGTAAGCCACCATAAGTAGTGTGTAAGTAGTAAAGGCGTAAATTATTTTATCGGTGCCTTCTAAATCAGGCGTAGTAAACGCTAAAATACTAATAATGGCAAAAGGAAGCGAAAGCCAAAGTAGGTAGGGGCGAAAGTGCCCCCAGCGCGTATGTGTTTTGTCAGCAAGGTTGCCCATTAATGGATCGGTTACAGCATCAAAAATACGTACTGCTAAAAACATAGTACCGACAACAGCGGGTGATAAACCCACTACGTCTGTGTAGTACAGCATTAAAAACATCATAACTGTTTGAAAAATAATATTACTGGCGGTGTCGCCTAAGCCATACGCTATTTTTTCTTTTACACTGACCATGATTATTTATCCCGCTTTATACTTGTTTTTAGTTATGGGTATGCTCTTATCTTTTAGAGATGAGTTCTTTATAAGCTAAGCCACTTTTTTTAATAGTGCGTTGCTGGGTTTTATAATCTACATACACAATACCAAAACGTTTTAAATAGCCTTCTGCCCATTCAAAGTTATCCATTAGGCTCCAAGCAAAGTAGCCATGTATAACAACACCTTGTTCAATTGCATTATGAACCGCGTTTAAATGAGTATTATAATAACTTAAACGGTCTAAGTCGTTAACTTCACCATTATTATACGTATCGGGCATTGCTGCACCATTTTCGGTTATATAAATAGGCGGTAAGGTGTATGTTTTATTAAGCGATACGAGTAAGTCGGTGAACGATTGCGGGTAAATTTCCCACCCCATATCAGTTAGCGGGCCCGTAGGTGAAATAGGCTCATAAATGTCAGCAGGGTGCGCTTTATAAACTTGGCGGGTATAAAAGTTAATACCTAAGTAATCAATAGATTGAGAAATTAGTTCCATATCGCCCTCAAGAATTTCAGGCTGATGGTTTAATGGTAATTGATTAATTATATCAGGATATTGGGCATCAATTATTGGTTTTATATACCACTGATTAAGATAGTCGTCTGCAAATGCAGTGGCTTTTAAGTCTTTATCACTTTGAGTAAGGCTATAACACGGCGTAAAGTTAAGCACTATGCCATTTAATGTATTAGGCGAGTTTTGCTTTAATACGCTCATAGCGAGTCCGTGGGCTAATAATAAATGGTGCGCTGCTTTACGGCCATATTCTTTACCCACTTTACCTGGGGCATGAATACCAATTTCGTAACCTAAAAACGCACTACAAAATGGTTCATTCAATGTGGCGTAAGAGTGAACGCGATCGCCAAAGGCTTTGGTAATTAAATTTACGTAATGTTCAAAAGCGTAAGCTGTTTGTCTGTTAAGCCAACCGCCTTCATCTTCAAGGTGTTGCGGTAAATCCCAGTGGTACAAAGTAACAAAGGCTTTAATATTGCGACGTTTTAGCTCATCTAAAATATCAGTATAAAACTTCACGCCTACAGGATTTAATTTTGCGTCTTGGGTCATCACGCGCGGCCATGAAATAGAAAGCCTGTAAGCATCTACGCCAAGTGACTCAATAAGGTCTATATCATCACGCCAAAGGTTATAGTGATCGCAGGCGGTATGACCGTCTGAGCTATCGACTATTTTATTGGGCGTATCGCAAAAAGTGTCCCAAATACATGGGAGACGATCTTGTGATCCGCCTTCTATTTGAAAAGAAGCCGTGGCCACACCGTATACAAAGTTTTTAGATAAAAGCGGTGAATGGGGTGGTAGTGATAATTTTGTCATTAATAACAAACCTTTTGTTAGTCATTTACAGAGAAATCAGCTCTGTGTTTTTGCTTAATTAATGCTGTATGAGGGTACAAAAAATAAAAAGTGTTGAAATATACAGCTTGTTCGTATTTAATTGCATATGAAAGCGCTTACATTTAAGGTTAGTGTTTATTAATTCTTAGGTCAACTCTTTAATGCTTCTGGATGGTTTAAAGACAGCTGAAAACTAAAACAGGGCACCTTAAGAATAGATTTATAATAATAAAATACGGAGAACACATGGCAAGTTCAGCACCAGTGACAACACACACACAGTCGCAAAACTATCAGGATAAAAATTACAGTTTTGCATTAACTTCTCTAACAACATTATTTTTTATGTGGGGATTTATAACCTGCTTAAATGATATTTTAATCCCACACTTAAAAGCCGTATTTAACTTAACGTATGTACAAGCCATGTTGGTTCAGTTTTGCTTTTTTGGCGCTTACTTTTTAATGTCACTTCCAAGTGGTTATATAGTTAAAAAGGTGGGCTATAAAAAAGGCATCGTGATTGGATTATTAATTGCAGCAGTCGGGTGTATATTATTTTACCCAGCAGCGTCTTTACATAGTTACCCTGTATTTTTATTCGCTTTATTTGTACTTGCCAGCGGCATAACGTTATTGCAAGTATCTGCTAATCCTTACGTAAGTTTGTTGGGCTCACCAAAAACTGCGTCATCTCGACTTACGCTTACCCAAGCTTTTAATGCATTAGGTACCACTGTTGCGCCATCATTTGGTGCTCTGTTAATTCTAGACTCAGCGTCAGAAGCCTTTTTAACACCGGCTCAAAATGCAGAGTCAGTTCAACTTCCTTACCTCCTTTTAGCTGCAATGCTTATTTTACTAGCCGGTATTTTTGCTTGGCTTAAATTACCAGACATTATGAGCGAGCAAAAAGCAGAAGCCGAAAAATCAGAGGCAATTGAAGGCAGTGCTTGGCAGTATCGCCATCTTGTATTAGGTGCTGTGGGTATATTTATGTATGTAGGCGCCGAGGTGGCAATTGGTAGCTTTTTAGTAAGCTTTTTAGCACAAGAAAATATAGCAGGGCTAAAAGAGAATGTTGCAGCTCATTACATCACTTATTATTTTGGTGGTGCTATGGTTGGGCGTTTTATTGGTGCTGCTGTAATGCAAAAACTACCCGCAGGTAAAGTACTTGGCTTTAACGCAACCATGGCTATTATTTTAGTCATTATTGCCATGAGCACGTCGGGTCAATTAGCAATGTGGTCAATACTATTGGTTGGTTTATTCAATTCGATTATGTTCCCAACTATTTTTAGTTTAGCGTTAAATGGACTTGGTAAGCATACCGCTCAAGGCTCTGGTATTTTGTGTTTGGCGATTGTAGGTGGTGCAATAGTGCCACTTTTACAAGGTGCGCTTGCTGATAGTGTGGGTGTTCAACTTTCGTATGTTTTACCTATTTTATGTTACATATTTATTGTTTTTTACGGCCTACGAGGCAGCAAACCAGTATTAGTGAAGGAGCCATCATAATGAAAACGACTTTTAAACTTAATGCATTAGCAATTGCAACGTTAGTAGGAAGTGTTACTGCACTAAGCGGATGTACTAACGAAAGCAATGTTGAAAAAGTAAATGTTGAAGCGCAATCAAAGCTTGAGAAAATTTGGCCAAAGCTTTCAATTGCAGTGAAAAAAGACCCTGCTATTGAAGCTCAAATTGTCACGTTTTTAGAAAATATGACGCTTGAGCAAAAAGTAGCGCAAATGATTCAACCAGAAATTCGTGATATTACCGTTGAAGACATGCGTAAATATGGTTTTGGCTCTTACCTCAATGGCGGTGGTGCTTTTCCTAATGGCGATAAGCATGCAACGCCAGAGGATTGGGTTGCACTTGCAGAAAAAATGTATCAAGCATCTATTGATGACTCAGTGGACGGCAGCAAAATTCCAACTATGTGGGGCACCGATGCAGTACATGGTCATAATAACGTAATTGGCGCGACACTTTTTCCACATAACATTGGTTTAGGCGCGGCTAATAACCCCGATTTAATAGAGCAAATAGCATCTATTACCGCAGTAGAAGTAATGGCTACGGGGATAGATTGGGTATTTGCACCCACTGTAGCAGTAGTACGAGACGACCGTTGGGGCAGAACGTACGAAGGCTATTCTGAAGATCCAAAAATTGTTCACGATTACTCAGCAGCGATTGTAAATGGATTGCAAGGTAAAGCCGATGGCGACTTTTTAAGTGATAAGCGCGTTATTAGCACGGTTAAGCACTTTATTGGCGATGGCGGCACCGTTGATGGGGATGATCAGGGAAATAATATAGACAGCGAGCAATCGCTATTTGATATTCATGCTCAAGGTTACGTAGGTGGTTTGTCTGCGGGTAGTCAATCTGTTATGGCATCTTTTAATAGCTGGAATGGCGTTAAAAATCACGGCAATAAATACTTACTTACAGATGTATTAAAAACACGTATGGGTTTTGATGGTTTTGTAGTGGGAGATTGGAACGGCCATGGTCAAATTAAAGGCTGTATTAACGAAAGCTGCCCAGAAGCGGTAAATGCTGGCCTTGATATTTTTATGGTGCCAACAGGCGCGTGGAAGCCGCTATATGAAAATACAATTGCACAAGTAAATGCAGGTAAAATAAGTATGAGCCGCATTGATGATGCGGTTGCACGTATTTTACGCGTTAAGTTACGCGCTGGGTTATTTGATAAACCAAGTCCAGCTAAGCGTCTGTACTCGGGTAAAACAGAGCTTATTGGCGCTCAAGCGCATCGCGAAGTAGCACGTCAAGCTGTGCGCGAGTCGCTTGTATTGCTTAAAAATAAAAATAACCTATTACCTATTGCAGCTAATCAACGCGTACTTGTTGCAGGTGATGGTGCCAATAACATAGGCAAACAGTCTGGTGGTTGGAGTATTACGTGGCAGGGGACTAATAATAAAAATGCAGATTTCCCAGGAGCAACGTCAATTTACAAAGGGCTTGAAGAGCAAATATCTGCAGCAGGTGGAAGTGTTACTTTAAGTGCTGATGGTACGTTTGAACAACGTCCTGATGTTGCCATTGTTGTATTTGGTGAAGAACCTTACGCGGAAGGGCACGGCGATAAAGATAACCTTGAGTTTGAGCGCGGAAATAAAAAGTCATTAGCACTTTTAAGCTCGTTAAAAGAGCAAGGTATCCCTGTTGTATCTGTGTTTATTTCAGGTCGACCTATGTGGGTGAACAGCGAACTTAACGCATCTGATGCGTTTGTAGCTGCATGGTTACCTGGTACAGAAGGTGCGGGTATTGCTGATGTTTTATTAAAAGCGGCAGACGGCACCATCCAAAATAACTTTAAAGGTAAACTATCGTTTTCTTGGCCTAAATCGGCGGTACAAACTGCGGTTAATAAAGGCGATGAAAATTACGATCCATTACTTCCTTATGGTTTTGGTTTAACGTATGGCGATAAAAACGTGCTAGCTGACGACCTTGATGAAGACTCTAAACTTGATAACTCAGGGCTTACTAGTATGGATATACTTGTAGGTGCACCTGTAGCACCATGGCGCTTATTGTTAAAATCGGGCGATGAGCTTTTAGATGTATCGAGTAGTACCCATGAATTTGGTGCAATTAAATACCGTACTGAGGACAAAACAGTACAAGAAGACGCGCGCCAATTTAACTTCAGCGGTGCAGAAAAAGCCAGTGCTGAAATAGTAACAAGCTTTGCAGAAGATACCATTGCCTACGTCGAAGCAAACAGTGTGATTAGCTTTGATATTAAATTAAACGAGGCACTAACGAGCGATGTAGCCCTTGCTATGACTTGTTCTGGTGAGTGTGGTGCAAGCATTGATTTAGCAAACGTAGTTGATAAAACTATTGAAAATAAATGGCAGTCAGTATCAATCGATTTAGGTTGTTTTGCTGATAAGGGTGTTAATTTTGCAAGCCTAACAAGCCCATTTAGCTTACACAGCAATGGTAAAGCATCAATTTCTGTAGCTAATATTCAGTTTGTACCAAATAAAGCGGACGAGGCTACGCTGTCTTGTAAGTAGTTTATTAACTCTATTGTGTGTATACCAAAGCCCTTCTAATGAAGGGCTTTTTTTATGGATAGATGTTAGCTAGATAAAATATGGTAGTTTAAATATAGTTGTTTTTAATGCGCTTATAAGTCACTTAAAAGCAATTAACTTTTCGTGAGTAAGTTTTTTTCATCAAAGGTTACTACTTTGTCTCGGCCAGTTTCTTTAGCTAAGTAAAGGCGTTTATCGGCATAAGCGAGCAGTTCTTTTATAGTTGCATTCCCATTAATTGCATTACTTACCCCAGCGCTTACGGAAAGTTTTATATGCTGATTTTCATGATAAAAAGCTTGAGTGCTTATATTCTTTCTTAATAGCTCAGCATCACTTTTTGCTGCACCAAGGGTGTAATCAGGTAGTAAAATGGCAAATTCTTCTCCGCCAATTCTGGCACTAATACCTACATTTAAAAATTGCTCTTTAATAAAGTGAGATATCCACTTAATTGCGTGGTCGCCCGCTTCGTGACCAAACTGATCGTTTACACGTTTAAAAAAATCAATATCGAGCAAAATAACAGACACATTTTTGTCTATATTTTTAGGATCACTTAGTGCTTCTTTACTTTTTGTAAAAAAGCCACGGCGATTAAGTAATTGGCTTAAAGTATCGGTGTTAGCAAGGCTTGAAAGTGTATGCTCTGTATTAGAAGCCAGCAGGTATGGCAATATTAGTGCGCTACAAGTGGCCAAAATTAAATGACTACTTAAGATAAGTTGCAGTGGCTCTATGTAGTTTGGCGAATTAATACTAAAAATAGATATTGCCAATAGTGTTGTTTGTATGAGCATTAAAATGCTGTGAATTGAAAAACAAACTATCAGCGCTTTTTTTTGCAAAGTGGCTACAAAGTTCATCTGCTTAATAATATATGCGGAATATAGGTATAAAACCGAAATAATTAAGCTTGTCAGCATTTGCCCTGCAGGGTCTGAATATATGGGTAATAAAGCAACCCCCGTTAATCCAAGGAGACAATAAAGAGGTTTTAAGTTTAGTGCCTTACTGTGCTTATATTTATTTAACCCAATAATAATTAATAATGGACTTAGTAATATAAAAATATCAGCCAAATAGTGTGTAATAAAAGGCGCGTTTATTACTAATTTTAAACAGGCAAGTAACTCGGCAAATGCAAAGGTAATGCATGCTAGGCCAAATAATAAAAATGATGTTTGTTTTTTAAAGTTATGTACGGATAAAAAAAACAAGCCTATTAATACGTTAAGAATAAAAGAGAGACTGATCACAGTAGGCAGGTGTAGCATTTAAGATTCTCTTTTATTAAAGATAGGCGTGGTTGGTGTGGAAAACTTGCTGATTATTATGTATTAATGTTTAAAGGTCAATATGGGTAAAAAGTAGTAATTTACCCATATATCTAATTTGAAAGGGATTTTAACTGAACGAATATTAACGCCCGCTAAACCAAGCTCTCTAAAGCCGATTTTATATCAGGATGATGAAAACGATAATTGTTAACGAGTGCCTTTTTAGGGACTACAAATTGCCCCATTGTTAGTAAGTCTGACATTTCACCCATCAATAGTTTAAGTACTGGGGTTGGCATAGTGATAAATGCAGGTCGAGATAGCGCCTCGCCTAAGCTTTTACTAAATTGAGCATTGCTTACAGGGTTGGGTGCTGTTGCGTTAACAGGGCCTGATATTTCTGGGTGTTTAATAATAAAGAGTATTAGCTGAATCATATCGTCGATGTGTATCCACGACATGCCTTGCTCGCCATTACCAATCGGGCCACCTAAACATAATTTAAAAGCAGGTAACATTTTTCCAAGTGCACCTCCTTTTTTAGCTAAAACAATACCCGTTCGCAAAAGGCATACTCTGGTTTGTTCTGATTGGGCGAGTAGTGCTGCATTTTCCCAGTCTTTACAAAGCTGGTGGCTAAATTCATCGTGTGGGCGTTCAAAAGTTTCATCAATAGGATTACTATTTTGTCGACCATAAAAACCAATTGCACTGCCAGATATAAAAGTATGCGGGGGTATACTACAGGCTTTAATAGCTTCACTAATTTGCTGTGTAATATCAATACGACTGTTTCGTATTATTTGCTTTTGTTTGTCGCTCCAGCGTTTATTTACAATCGGCTCGCCAGCGAGATTAATAACGATATCAACAGTGTTAAAGTCAACATCACTAATGTCACTTACGGCTTTAACTTTGTGGCCTAATAATACGTTTGCTTTAGTTGGATTGCGGCTAAGTACAGTAACAGTATTATGATGAAGTAAAAAAGGGCATAAGTGCTTACCAATTAATCCGGTCGCGCCAGTTATAAATATATGCATTATTCATCCTTACAATAAAATAGAAGCAAGTGATTAAAAAACATACTCGCTAGCAAACAGCTTTGCAAATTTATACGTAAAACAGGCTTTTATGATCACTTCGTAATTATTTCATTTAATTACCTTTTGCCTTACACTGGGACGATATAGTTAATAAAAGGATTAATAAATTGGCAAGTTTAACTGGAGTAAATAAAAGCTTAATAGTTTTTGCTTCCTTAGTAGTGGTCCTCGCTGGAATAAAAGCCGCGAGTGTAATTATTATTCCGTTTATTTTGGCGGCATTTATTGCCATTATTTGTAACCCGCTTATCAAGTTTTTTGCGCGCTACAAAATTCCTAAAGGCATTGCTGTTATGTTGGTCGTGCTGATTATAGTTGGCTTAGGGGTTAGCCTTGGTGGGCTTGTAGGGCAATCTATCAACGATTTTTCGCAGCAGCTTCCTGAGTATAAAACACAACTTAAAGAAGAATTTGTGTGGCTGGTCGATTTAGCATCTCAATACAACATACTGATCAATAAAGATCAGTTAATCAATATGTTCGACCCTGGCAAAATGGTTGATGTGGCCACTAATATGCTCACTGGGTTAGGTGGCGTAATGGCAAACATGTTTTTAATTATTTTAACGGTTGTTTTTATGCTTTTTGAAGGGCCAATGCTGAGCAAGAAAATACATATGGCACTTGAAGACCCTGATAGTAAAATGAAGCAAATTGACCGCTTTTTAGAATCTATTAATTCATACTTGGCAATTAAAACGCTAGTAAGTTTAGGGACGGGTATTATTGCTGCGTTTTATTTATGGATTTTAGACGTTGACTACTTTGTGCTTTGGGGCGTTTTGGCATTTATGTTCAATTACATTCCAAATATAGGTTCAATTATTGCGGCTGTACCAGCTGTATTACTTGCCCTTATTACTCAAGGCCCATTAGTGGCAGGACTTGTTGCTGCAGGATATTTAACAATAAATACGGTAATGGGTAATATTGTAGAGCCTAAATTTTTGGGTAAAGGGCTGGGTCTTTCAACGTTAGTGGTGTTTTTATCATTAATATTTTGGGGCTGGTTATTAGGTACTGTGGGTATGCTTTTATCTGTACCATTAACAATGATTGTAAAAATAGCCCTAGAAGCCAGTGCTGAAGGTAAGTGGGTTGCCACTTTACTGGGCAGTGGTGAAGACGTTACTAAAAACAACTAACATTTATAACCATCAAGGGCTGTAAAATTAAAACCCTTGATGGTTAAGTTATCAATAAATACAGGGCTATTAATTAATAAACGATTTAATTGCGTCATCCACAGCGTTTATTGCGCCTTCTAAATATCCTGCTTCTTGTTTTGCAAACTCACTCGCTACAAAATGAATATTGAGGTTACTTAATTGCTCTTCCAAGTTTGAAAAATCAAATTCTGGGTGCTGTGAAGGCTGAGTTTGATCGTCTTTATTAGCTACAAATTTATCCTCTGCCCAGTCTTTAATAAAGTATCCGGTTGCCTTTTCAGCATCCTTACCATAAAAGTAGCTGAGCTGTTGGGCACAGGCTTGAATTAATTGCTCTTGAGTTACTTGGTTTCGTGATAAGTAGGGCACACCTATAAAGCCAAATAATGCGGCGTAATTACTATCCTCAGCACTGGCATCGTGAATCTCGACCATAGGGCCTACGCGGCTAAAGCTTTGCCCAGATAAGTTTTTATCACGCCAAAATGCATGTTCAAAAGTAGCTATAAACTTGGCTTGTCCTGCCATCCATGTAGGTACGCTGCTAAGGCGGTTTATGAGTGTTGGAGTCGCCCATAGTTCAGGTGTTAAATGCGTTGTAACCATACGAGGAGGAATTGCTGAAATTAATTTGCCAGTAGTAAAGTGCTTTATATTGCCTAAGTGATTAACCGTAATTAGCCAGTTATTATCACCTTTTTTAAGCTCAGTGACATTATGTTCTAATAATATTGAATCAGGATTAAGCTGCTCATATAAGGCAGTTATTAAGGTATTCATGCTGTGTTTGAGTCTAAATAGTTGCATATCTCCAGCACCTGCAATTTGTTGAGGTTGTTTGAAGTTAGGTGCTTGATATAACACATCACCTTTATGGTATTGCTCAAATATACTTAAGTTGAGTGACTTTATTAGCGCTTGAATTTTTGGTTGGTGGGGAAATATCCACGTAGGACCCAAATCAAAACTAACATCGTTATTTATTGGTGATTGCGCGGCAAAAATTCGGCCACCTAATTGCGATTTAGCTTCTAATAATAAGTACTCAATATTAAGTAGTTGTAATTTATACGCACTGTATAAACCAGCAAGTCCGCCACCTATAATAATTACTGGTTTGGTCATCTGTTTATCCATTAGTTTTTAGCAATCTACTAGTAGGTAGTTTGTTTTGGTATGAATAAATTGTCAAGTAAGCTATAGGGAGTGAGTAAAGAAACGTAACTAGTTTAGTGTGCTTAAATTACGTCAAAATGGGTGTTTTAGTGATTCTGTAAATTGATTTATAAGCTCAATTTCACACAGTTTATAGCTAATGGCTGCGGTTGTCGCATTAGGAAGTTTTATTAAGTAACGCCATTGGCAGGCGCTCTCAAGGTACTTTTCATTATTTTTAATGCTGCGCATAAATAACGGCAGCACTTGCGTATTGCCTGTGCTTTCTTGTGACTTAGTTAGCTCATATTTACGCTTTTGTATCCAACTGCCTTGTGCTTGTTTTGCTTTATCAATTTGGCTATCTAGGCATTGAATATATCGCTTAGCTTCATCGGTTGTTGCTTTAGCGGCTAAAGTACATGCTTCATCTGCAAAGCTGTATTGGCTTGAAGCTAATAACACAATGGCAGTTAGTTTTAATAAATAGTTACTTTTTGTCATTGTAATTAAACTCTAAAATAAATTGAGCGCCGCCTAAGTTATCAGCTTCTGTAATGGTAAGTGTACCGCGATAGGACTTAACCAAGTCAGATACAATTGCCATTCCTACGCCGTGTCCGCTTTCGTATGTATCCAGACGAGTCCCCCGTGTAAGTAGAGATTCACGTTTGTCCTCTGGCACGCCAGGACCATCATCGCTAATTCCAATACATAAAGTTTTGCTTTGAATAACTTGTATTGCTACTTGTGAGCGACACGCTTTACAGGCGTTATCAATCAAGTTACCGAGTAATTCCATTAAATCTGTTTGATCGCCTAAAAAATAATCTTTTTCGGTTACAGTGCAGCTAAAAATAATATCTTTATCACGGTACACTTTTGCCATAGCACTGAGTATTGAATCGAGTACTGGCTTAATAGGGGTTTGTTTTTTCCACGTGTCTGATGCGCCCGTTGCAGCACGTTTTAATTGGTGCTCGATCATCACATTAATTCGGTCGAGTTGTTCTTGTGCATCGGCATCGTTTGCCAATGGACTTGATTTAAGTACCGCAAGCGGTGTTTTAAGTGCATGAGCAAGGTCGCTTAATGAGGCTCTGTAGCGCTCTTTTTGGCGTTGTTGCGACTCAAGTAGCAAATTTAGATCTGCTTTTATTGTTTGCAGTTCTACAGGGTAGAGGCCTTTAATTTCTTGAATATCGCCTGATTCAATCGCTTTTATTTCTTTATCGAGTCGTTGGAGTGGGCGAGCGCTCCAAATGAAACCAATCGCCATCAGGCCTGCGATTGCAATCCCCATGATAAACATCCAATCTACAAGGGTTTGCTTAAAGCCATCCATTAAACGAAGTAGAGCGTCGTTACGTTTAACTAATATAAAGCGAGCTTGTTCTGATTGATCTATGTTGTTTAAAATTACAGTCAGGCTAAGTTGCCAATAAGCGGTATTATTATATTCTACACGCCTAAAGTCGGCAGCACCTGCTTTGGTCTCTATTTGCTGAGGTACATAGTTTAAATTTACAGCCGACTCTGAGTTCCAAACCGGGTCATCATCGCGGTAGATCATTGCGTAGGTATCAGAATTTAATCTGTTTAACTCAGGCGCTAAAATAGTGCTGGGCATAATAATACCATGCTCAGTAAAATCGACTTCAGATATTAGCGAGTAGAGTTGTGCTTCGAGGGTTTTTTCTGTCGCATCAACAAGTGAAGCGTAATACGCCTTACCAATTGAATAAAATAAGATAGGAAGTGCGACTAACAAAACAAAGACAAGGATAAATCCTTGCCTTATTTTTAACGATATTTGCGGTATTACCACTGGCTTTTAAGCCTGTAACCACGCCCACGTAGTGTTTCTACTGGGTTTAGTACGCCTTCAGGGTCAAGCTTTTTACGCAAACGTAGTACAAATACTTCAATTACGTTTGAATCAAGGTCGAAATCTTGGTCGTAAATGTGCTCAGTCAGTTCTGATTTAGAAATTACTTTTTGCGGATTTACCATTAAGTATTCAAGTACTTTATATTCGTAAGCTGTCAGGCTAAGTTCTTTGTCATCAACCCATACTTGTTGTGAACGTGTATGGATTTTAATTGGACCTGCAGTCATTTCTGGATTTGCTTTACCAGCACTGCGACGAATTAATGCATTACAACGGGCAATAAGCTCTTCAACATGAAATGGCTTAGTAAGGTAGTCATCGGCACCTGCATCTAAACCTTCTACTTTATCCTGCCAGCGATCGCGCGCGGTTAAGATTAAAATAGGGATTGTAATGCCTTGTGCTCGTGCTTTATTAATTAGCTCAATACCGTCTATTTTAGGTAAACCTAAATCAACTACGGCCATATCAAGCGGGTATTCTGTAATGTGGAAAAGACCTGCTTCACCATCGTGGCATAAATCCACGCTGTAACGTTCTTTTTCTAAGGCATTACGTAGGTTATCTGCTAAATGTAAATCGTCTTCTATAACTAAAATTCGCATTTTTAATCCTTTTTCACTTCGCCGGTTTTTTTATTAATATGTAAATCAACGACGTGGCCGTCAGATTTGAGTATTCGTACGGTATAAAAATCTGTTTTTTCGGTAATTTTTAAGGTCTTACCGCCAATTGTTTTCTTTGCGAGTATTACGGCTTTCTTTTTGTCCACCTCAGCATGAGATGCTTGGGTGGCGGTTGCTGCTTGACTAAAGTTAGCTAAGCTAACACAAGCAATAAAACCGAGGCTTAATAATACGCGCATAATGGAAAACTCCTAGACCAGACTCACTTAGTTTAATTAACTAAGTTACTAAAATTCAAGTAAAAACGGTAAATTCGTTTTTATCCTGATAATTTTAATTAAAAACCTGTGAACAAACCCTGAATTACAGTGCAACGCACGCTCTAGGGTTTAATACTTTTTAAGCAGGAAATACCTTTTTAAAAGGTTTAACAATTGTATTTTCATAGATGCCAGCGGCAACGTAAGGGTCTGCTGCTGCCCACTCTCGAGCTGCTTCAATTGATTCAAATTCAGCAACCACTAATGAACCGGTAAAACCTGCTTCTTGAGGATCTTCACTATCGACTGCCGGTAATGGACCGGCGGTAAGTAGACGGTTTTGTGAATCAAGCTCACTAAGGCGTGCTAAATGTGCCGGGCGTGCTGCTTTTCTAAGCTCTAAGCTGTTTTCAACGTCTGTTGAGTGAATCATGTACAACATAAGGAATCTCATAAAAATTGTTAAATTTGATTAACGCAATACTACCACAGCGTTGAAAATTGGTGAATTAAAAGCGTATTTACACAGGTTTACACTTCGATTTTATTTTTAAGCTGTAATTGCTTGAAAATCTCTGTGTAACACTGGTAGAGTCGCTGAAATATACAAAATAATAAAAAGGTTTTATGCATGAGCGAAAATAGAGAACGATTTAGTTCCCGCCTTGGATTCATAATGGCAGCGGCCGGTTCAGCTGTTGGTATTGGTAATTTAGTTGGTTTTCCGGTTTCTGCTACTAAAAATGGTGGTGGCGCATTCTTATTAATTTACGCTTTATTTGTCATATTCATTTGTTTACCAGTCATGATGGCTGAAATGGCAATGGGTCGTAACGCTCAAAAAGATCCACTTGGTTCGTACCAACTATTATCTAATAACGATAAAAAATGGAAGTTAGCTGGGTTTTTTGCGGTGCTTACACCATTTATGATTGCTGTATTTTATATGGTGATTACGGTTTGGATCTTTGGTTATTTAACGCAAACGGGCCTCGGTAATTTAGATTTACTTGCAGATCCTGGCCACTTTGGTGTTTTTATTAATAGTTACACTGTGTTTGGTTATATGGCTGTTGTGGTTATTATCGTTAACTTAATTTTGTTAGGTGGTGTTAAACAAGGCATAGAAAAAGCCGCCAAATTTTTAATGCCCGCTTTATTAGTTATGCTACTAGCTCTAGTTACTTATGTATTAACGCTTGATAACGCAATGGCCGGTGTTAAATACTACATTATTCCTGATTTTTCTAAGATGAGTGCAAGTGTACTTAATGGCGCATTAAGCCAAGCGTTTTTCTCGCTATCGCTGGGTATGGGTATATTAATGACTTACGCGTCGTACATTTCTAAAAAAGATGACATTGTAAGCAGTGCTAAAATGGTCGCTATTACTGACTCACTCGTTGCGTTTGTAGCGGGGCTAATGGTGTTGCCAGCGATATTTAGCTTTGACCCAAATACAGACCCATCAGCACTTTCTGATTCGTCCGTATCAATGATTTTTGTATACCTACCTAAAATATTATTAGCACTGCAAAATGATATTGGTTATGTAGGTGCGTCTATTGTTGCGTTCTCATTCTTCTTATTAGTATTTTTTGCAGCGATTACTTCACTTGTTTCAATAGTGGAAGTCCCGACTGCAACACTAAGCGACCGTAAAGGTATTAGCCGTAAAAAAGCACTGGGCATCCTTACACTTTCAACCGGTGTACTCACTATTTTATGTACAATGTCGTTTGGTATGATTGACAGCCTTACATCTTTCACCAGTTATGGCGGCGTTAGTAAGAGCTTTTTTGATATTATTGTTGATGTATTTTACGACACAATTTTACCGCTTAATGGCTTAATGGTGTGTTTGTTTGTAATGTACCGCTGGAAAAAAGCACGCTTAACACAAGAGCTAAGCTTAGGTTCGCCTAATTATGCGGGAAGCTTGATGGAAAAGTACGTTAACTTTTCACTTTCAACGTTTATTCCTGTCATTCTAGCTGTAATATTTATAAATACAGTGGCGACTAAGTTTTTTGATTTAAAAATATTTGGTTTTTAATAGGCCTCTTTAAAAGCTTATTGAATAATATAATGCCGCTCAGTTAAGCTTAGCGGCATTTTTTATAGGCGTTTTTTACAGGTATCTGGTCTAACTATTATACCAACCTGCATAAATCTTTGATCAATTTAACGAATTAAATTGCACTATAACGTCGTTAAAAATTTTTTATTTAGAACAACTAGATACAAAAATTTTTGCCTAGTTCTAGCGTAATTTTC
>NZ_JACJEO010000079.1:0-264 GCF_014164115.1 Pseudoalteromonas sp. SG45-2 | reverse complement strand
ATTTCACTTTTCTGCAGATGTAAAAAAGCCCGACTATTTCTAGTCGGGCTCTCTACAATGTGAGGTCGGTGCGCTACGCAGTAGGATGTCGTAGTGCCCACAGCGGTAGAAAGTCGTAGTGCCCACAGCGGTAGAAAATCACAGTGAAATGCTACTGTATCGACCGACTGAGATATTGAGGGGTTTTGTTGCGATTTTCACATCGGGAGTCGCTACGCTCGCCCGGCCTACGAGATGGGTGTTGCTGTGAGTGTATGTTAATTG
>NZ_JACJEO010000078.1:0-312 GCF_014164115.1 Pseudoalteromonas sp. SG45-2 | reverse complement strand
AATGTCCTACTTTCACATAGCAAATGCTACACTATCATCGGCGCTGTTTCGTTTCACTACTGAGTTCGGCATGGAGTCAGGTGGGTCCAAAACGCTATTGTCACCAAGCAAATTTGGGCGTTAATTCGTATCGCTACGCATTAACTGAATTTGGAAAATATCTGATAATATTTTTTAAGTCTTTCTAAGTAATATCTACTTTAGTCATATTAACTTCTGTCTAAACTGTCGCATAAAACGCGTTTGGCGTTGTATGGTTAAGCCTCACGGGTAATTAGTACAAGTTAGCTTAATGGCTCACACCACTTCCAC
>NZ_JACJEO010000077.1:0-312 GCF_014164115.1 Pseudoalteromonas sp. SG45-2 | reverse complement strand
AAACACTAGAAAGTGAGTTGCCATTTACCCCCGAAGAATTACAAGGTGATGATTTAGACGGTGAGGCGCAGGGAGTCGCTTCCAGCCAAGCTGAGCAGGACTTATCAAATGCGCTTTCTGAAAATGCTAACTTAGATAGCTTAGAAGATGATTTTGATGATGAACTATTAATTGATAATGACTTCTCTGAATCAGAAGCTAAGGTTGAAGACGAGTCGTTTGATGATGATTTACTGCAAGAAATTAATGACGGAATTGATTCTGTTGAACCAGTTAGTATAGAAGAGGATACCAAACCTCTTAACCTTGATG
>NZ_JACJEO010000076.1:0-319 GCF_014164115.1 Pseudoalteromonas sp. SG45-2 | reverse complement strand
AATGTCCTACTTTCACATAGCAAATGCTACACTATCATCGGCGCTGTTTCGTTTCACTACTGAGTTCGGCATGGAGTCAGGTGGGTCCAAAACGCTATTGTCACCAAGCAAATTTGGGCGTTAATCCGTATTTCTACGCACTAACTTAATTTGGAAAATATCTGATAATATTTTTTAAGTCTTTCTAAGTAATGTCTACTTTAGTCATATTAACTTCTGTCAAACTGTCGCATAAAACGCGTTTGGCGTTGTATGGTTAAGCCTCACGGGTAATTAGTACAAGTTAGCTTAATGGCTCACACCACTTCCACATCTTGCC
>NZ_JACJEO010000075.1:0-319 GCF_014164115.1 Pseudoalteromonas sp. SG45-2 | reverse complement strand
GTGGAAGTGGTGTGAGCCATTAAGCTAACTTGTACTAATTACCCGTGAGGCTTAACCATACAACGCCAAACGCGTTTTATGCGACAGTTTAGACAGAAGTTAATATGACTAAAGTAGATATTACTGAAAAGACTTAAAAAATATTATCAGATATTTTCCAAATTCAGTTAGTGCGTAGCGATACGAATTAACGCCCTAATTTGCTTGGTGACAATAGCGTTTTGGACCCACCTGACTCCATGCCGAACTCAGTAGTGAAACGAAACAGCGCCGATGATAGTGTAGCATTTGCTATGTGAAAGTAGGACATTACCAGGCT
>NZ_JACJEO010000074.1:0-320 GCF_014164115.1 Pseudoalteromonas sp. SG45-2 | reverse complement strand
AAACGAGTCTAAAAATTCAGTTGTCCTAGTGACACATTTATGTGTCCCCATCGTCTAGAGGCCTAGGACACCGCCCTTTCACGGCGGTAACAGGGGTTCGAATCCCCTTGGGGACGCCACTTACTATTTTAAGTATTGTGTAAAGCAGTGTGACACCGCACTCTCTATGCACGACGTTATCAAGAGTACTAATCGCTTGGGGACGCCACTTACTTATTTTAATAGGGAAGTGTAGTGTTATTAAGAAAGCTCGCCTGAAACGAGTCTAAAAATTCAGTTGTCCTAGTGACACATTTATGTGTCCCCATCGTCTAGAGGCC
>NZ_JACJEO010000073.1:0-388 GCF_014164115.1 Pseudoalteromonas sp. SG45-2 | reverse complement strand
GGCAAGATGTGGAAGTGGTGTGAGCCATTAAGCTAACTTGTACTAATTACCCGTGAGGCTTAACCATACAACGCCAAACGCGTTTTATGCGACAGTTTGACAGAAGTTAATATGACTAAAGTAGAAATTACTTAGAAAAACTTAAAAAATATTATCAGATATTTTCCAAATTCAAGAGGTGGCTCTTAGCGCGTAGCGTTAAAGTTGAGGCACCTTGCGTAAAGAAAATGGTAGCACTACGTGCTTGTCATTCATTCTTTGCACCTAATTTGCTTGGTGACAATAGCGTTTTGGACCCACCTGACTCCATGCCGAACTCAGTAGTGAAACGAAACAGCGCCGATGATAGTGTAGCATTTGCTATGTGAAAGTAGGACATTACCAGGCT
>NZ_JACJEO010000072.1:0-395 GCF_014164115.1 Pseudoalteromonas sp. SG45-2 | reverse complement strand
AAAATAAAGGGTGTATTATTCGCATCCCTTGAGACGCTAAAGCGACTCAAAACGTTCTTTAACAATATAAAGCAATCATCTGTGTGGGCACTCGTACAGATTGAGTTCTAACAGCCAACCTACTTCGGTAGCGAGGCAAACAAATTAGAGTCTCAATTGAAACTGAGTGACCATATGTTATTAAAAGATTCAGCCTTGAGCTGTTTTGATTTCACTTTTTTAAAAGTGAAAATAATAACGCACAGTCAATTCGTTTTTGGCAACAAAAACAAAAATTCAGAATTCATTGAGCTGTCGAAAGACATAAAACTTTTTAATTGAAGAGTTTGATCATGGCTCAGATTGAACGCTGGCGGCAGGCCTAACACATGCAAGTCGAGCGGTAACAGAGAGTA
>NZ_JACJEO010000071.1:0-420 GCF_014164115.1 Pseudoalteromonas sp. SG45-2 | reverse complement strand
GTGTCTTTGGTAAAGCTGGTTTCGTTTGTGGCTAAATTACCTTCAACATCTAGTGCGCTAACACTTGCTGTAATTTCACCATCAGCAAGGCCTGAAATATTAGTGGCATTTATTGCCCACTCACCAGCTGCATTAATCGCGACGTCTTCAACCGTGACTTTATCTCCGTTCACATCGGTAAATACCACAGTGGCTGTTTGGTTAGCATCAGCCTCTTCTATTATACCGCTTACAACTACATCACTTTGCTCTGCGGTATTAATAACAGTGTCATCACCTGTTGCAACATCAATGCTGGTTACTGCTGTTTTATCGTGAATGGCGGTGTCTGTATCGGTTGCTGTATTGCCAGCTTCATCACTGACTGTGGCTGTGGCAGTTAATTCGCCATCGTTAAGACCTGATAAGTTTGCACCGGTA
>NZ_JACJEO010000070.1:0-445 GCF_014164115.1 Pseudoalteromonas sp. SG45-2 | reverse complement strand
TGGTTACTGCTGTTTTATCGTGAATGGCGGTGTCTGTATCGGTTGCTGTATTGCCAGCTTCATCACTGACTGTGGCTGTGGCAGTTAATTCGCCATCGTTAAGACCTGATAAGTTTGCACCGGTAATTGTGTAAGTATTATTGGTAACTATGGCTTCAAAGCTGCGCTCATTACCGGCTTCATCTGTTACTACCACTGTTACCGTTTGGTTGTCTTCAACACCCGTTGTGGTACCTGTAATTTCAACGTTTACGTTTTCATCATTGCCGTTAATTACGTCATCGTTTGTATCGTTGATATCAACTGTTATTGCAACTGTAGTGTCTTTGGTAAAGCTGGTTTCGTTTGTGGCTAAATTACCTTCAACATCTAGTGCGCTAACACTTGCTGTAATTTCACCATCAGCAAGGCCTGAAATATTAGTGGCATTTATTGCCCACTCACC